>JAGBMX010000066.1 GCA_017634675.1 Selenomonadaceae bacterium
ATAGCCAGTCTCGGCTATATCGCCATGACTGACTATTACATCAAAGTTTGTAAAACCTAGAGAACCGCCGTGTACCGAACGGTACGCACGGTGGTGTGAGAGGTCGGCTGGTCAAATAATGGTCAGCCTCCTACTCGATTAAAAGTTACTTCACATATCCCATAAGACCCGGCAACCACAAGGAAAGAGCGGGGATATAGGTTACGAGGAGGAGTACCACGATTATCGCGATAAAGTACGGCATCAGCCATTTTACCACAGATTCAAGCTGTACCCCGCCGACTTTTACGCCGACAAACAGCGTTGTGCCAACGGGCGGCGTTATCGTGCCGATACAGAGGTTAAGTATCATAAAGATACCGAAGTGAATCGGATCGACTCCGAGAGCCGTGCAGACAGGGAGGAAAATCGGCGTAAAGATAAGGCAGGCGGGGGTCATGTCCATAAATGTGCCGACTACAAGGAGAAGCACGTTTATGATAAGCATGATGGCGATGGCGGATTCGGTAATGCCCAACAGTCCGTCGGATACGGCTTTAGGAATACCCGTGAACGCCATAATCCAGCTCATTATGCTTGACGTACCGATAAGGAAGATAATAATGCCCGTCATTTCCGCGCTTTCTTGCAGAATACGGGGGATGTCTCCCCAAGTGATTGATTTGTAGTAATAGAGAGAAAGCAACAGACTATACACAACGGCGACGACGGAACCTTCCGTTGCGGTAAAGATACCCGTTATAATACCGCCGATAACGATAACGATAAGGAGTAAGCAGGGAATAGCTTCCAAAACAATCTTGGTTGCTTCGCTCATGCTGAAAGTGGTTTTGCTGGTGTAACCGTATTTTTTCGCCATGAAGTAAGCGACTATCATACAGGCAAGGCCCCACAAAATGCCGGGGATATAGCCCGCCATAAAGAGCGCCGCGACGCTGGTGCCGCCGGACACAAGCGAGTATGTAATCATAATGTTGCTTGGGGGGATAAGAAGACCGGTAGGCGCCGTTGCGATATTTGTCGCCGCAGAGAAATTGGGATCGTAACCGTCCTTTTTCTCAACGGGACCTATCATGGAACCCATGGCGGAAGCCGCCGCGGTACCGGAGCCGGAAATGGAACCGAAGAGCATATTTGCGACGACGTTGGTTTGAGCCAAAGCGCCGGGAGTTCTGCCGGTGACGAGCTTTGCAAGGTTGATAAGGCGTTCTGCGATACCGCCTCTGTTCATAATGCTACCCGCTAAGATAAAGAAGGGGATAGCGAGAAGCGAGAATATGGAAATACCTGAGAACACCCTCTGCGCGCCGGTTAGAACCGCTGCGTCAAAGGCGAGAGTGGGAAGTATCGCCGCTATGGAAGAAACCGCAAGGGCGATCGCTATAGGCATGCCGATGGCAAGCAAGAACAAAAGGGTAACTAATATAATAAGACCCGAAAATACAGCTATACTCATCTCATCACCTCATTCCTTCGCTTCGCGCATTTTGCGCCTGTCAACGCCGTTCATTATATCTATGATGTTTAAAACGCCGTAGATACAAATTAAAGCGCCGGTGATGGGAACCACGGTGTAAACCGTACCCATGGATATGCCAAGGGACGCTGTTTTCTGGCTCATGGTAAGCGCCATGATGGTCATTCCGCCGTAGAAGAACACGATAGCGGAAACTATAACGGTCAAGCACTCAATGCCCGCATCCAAAAGTTTTTTCGGGGTGCCGGTGAGTTTATCCGCCAAAAACGCAACTCTCATGTGGTCCCGTTTACCGAAAACGTAAGCGGAGATTAAGAGCGACATCCATGTGAAAGCGTATGTCAAAAGCTCCTCGGAAATGGTACTGGGGCTGTTAAATACATAACGGGTTATGATCTGGTATGTGCCGATAACCACCATTGCGGCGAAGATAAAGCAACAAACGGCGGAGAGCACCTTGTCTATGGTGTTTCTAATCGTGTCTAACATTTACTTCGCCTCCTTTTTCTCTTTTTCGACTTTGTCGTTGACTTTTTGGATATAATCGTAATACTCCTTGATGGAAGGATTGTTCTTCACGATTTCGTCCTGCAAGGGGAGCATTTTTTCCCTGAACTTGGACATATCCACGTTGAGGAAGGTGACTTTTTGCTGTTCGATAGCGTATTTCTTAGCCTCTTCAACCTGTTTCTCCCATTCCACAAGCTCGACTTCCGTGGAATATTTAAAGCCGTCCATGAAAACTTTCCTGTCAGCTTCCGGGAGAGCTTCCAAGAATCTGACGTTAGCAAGCACGATATCGGGAATCATCTGGTGCATATTATTGCTGTAGAATTTCGCGACTTCGCCGTGTTTGTTTGCCGTAAGGGCAAGCTCGTTGTTTTCGGCGCCGTCGATAACGCCCTGCTGGATGGCGGTATAAACTTCGCCGAAAGCCATAGGAGTAGCAGCGCCGCCTAAAGCGTTAACCATTGCGATACTTGCGGGCGACTGCTGGACGCGAAGTTTCAAACCCTTCATATCATCGGGAGTATTGATGGGAGTCTTTGCGTAGAAGCTGCGAAGACCCGCATTGTACCAAGTTACCACTCTAAAACCTGCGTGTTCGGGGGTTTTATAGATTTTTTCGGTGAAAGACGGATCGTTCATGGTCGCAAAATACGCTTCCTTCGATCCGAAAAGATAGGGAATACTGAAGATTTCGAAGGTCTTTTCGACTGTCTCAACGTTCGGCGCGCCAACGATAACTATATCTATAGCGCCGGTCTGGTTAAGCTCGATAACCTTCTTTTGACCGCCCAAAAGCTCGTTGGGGAAAATCTGGATCTCATACTTATCCCCGAGACGTTCTTCAACGTACTTTTTAAAGGCGACAATCGCGGTGTGCTCAGGATGTTTCTCGGTTTGAGAATGAGCCACGCGAACGATTTGCTTGCCGTTTCCAACGTTTGCGCAGCCGGACAGAGCAAAGAGCGCAAAGACGCAGGAGGCAAGAATGGCAAAAATCTTGCCAAGCCTCATAAATAAAACCCCTTTCGTTAAAATAGAATGATACCGGGGGTAGTTCCCAAAAACCGCTTGATTTCCTTGACGATTCCTCATCCATTCCGGGCGGGAAAGCATCGAAAACAGGTTTTTAGAACTTCCCTTAAAACACTCTTATTCTATCTCATTTAAAATTTTTTGTAAATAAAAATAAAAATTTTCTCATAAATTAGAAAAGGATGAGAAATATGTAAAAACCAAGTAAAAAAAGCGCCCTTTCGGACGCTTTTCTTACCGTTTCATGTTTATGGCTGTTTCAATCATTTCGTCGCCTACGGTGACTACTTTTGAATTGGACTGGAAACCTCTCTGGGTTATTATCATATCCGCAAATTCGTTCGCAACGTCAACGTTGGACATTTCAAGGGCGGATGGGGTTATGGTAACGCCGAAACCCGCAGCCGAATTAATCATGGGGACGCCAGAGTTATCACTCTGCCTGTAAAGACTCGTTCCCGTTTTGGTTAAACCCGCAGAGTTGGTAAAATGCGCTAAGGCGACTTGCGCTTCGGCGCGGCGCACATTGTTTGTATATATTCCCGTAATTACGCCCGAGTTGTCTATCTGAATTTCCTTTAACACGCCTTCCGTGTTGCCATCGCTTTCGGAAGAAACCGTAGTGCCGCTTGCAAACTGCGTCAGTTCCGCAAAATCAAGGGTGACGTTTTGAGTCGTAGGCATTGTAGGCGCCGTAGGATCTGTAGGGTCGGTAGGCGCTTCTCCGCCCGTATCGGTTCCGCTCGAAGGGAAATTGAGAGTAATAAGTCCCGTTATATCCGGCATACTCCCTTCTTCTGCGGAGGTAACTAAATTTCCCGCAGAATCGAATTGAATTTCCGCCGCATTTAGCGTGGCGGTTATCGGATTTCCGTCGGCATCGTAAAATTCTGCGGTGGTAACGTCGCCTTTAGCTATATTCGTATTGGGGGACAAGGATACCAGCCATTTGTTTGTGGAACTTACAACGCCGTTTTCGTAATTTCCCTCTCGTACAAAATATACGGGAATTTCATGAGTATTGCCGAGACTGTCGTACACGGTGGCGGAAGCGGTTATGGGCAAGCTGTTTCCGATTTTATAAGAACCGCTGGTCTGAAGCACAACGGTACCGTCGCTTAATGTTATACTTGCGGGATTAGTGTCGGTAGCGATTACTCCTCCCGTGTCTTCGTCAATTTCGCCGCCGCTGATTCCCGTCACCATAGGCACGTTTGCGCTTAAATTGTAATAGTAGTCAACCTCCGTAGTAGGCTTTGCTTCCATCACTTGACCTTTTGCAACCGTTATATTCCCGATTGCGCCGGTAGTGTCGATAACGCCGTCCGTCGCCGTCCACCCCTGCACAAAATGACCGCTGCCGGGAAGCACATAATTTCCCGCCGCATCAAATTCAAATGCGCCGTCTCTCGTATAATAAATATCGTTGCCCTTTTGCACAACAAACAAGCCGTCACCCGAAATGCAAAGATCCGTATTCTTTCCCGTTATCAAAGGAGCGCCGTCTTTAAAAATGGTGTCTATGGCGGAAACGTTGTCGCCAAGTCCGATCTGCTTGGGATTGGTGCTGCCGACTGTTCCGTGAGATGCCGTGGCATCGCTCAGGTTCTGGGAAAGCATATCCGCAAAAGTGGCGCGTCCCGCTTTAAAACCTGTGGTATTGACATTTGAAATATTGTTGCCGATAACATCCATCTTAGTCTGATGAGTCTTTAACCCCGAAAGTCCGGTATATAGCGATCGCATCATAATATATCTTGTCTCCTTATCGCATTATTTTCCCTCTAATTATTTTTATCGTTTTTTTTTGTTATTTCTTAAATTTTTTCATCAAGAAAAATTGGCGAAAATTGGGTGAAAAATCCGTTGAAATTCATTGACATAACCGTTTTAAAGTGATAAAATGAACAGACTGTATAGCGAAAATTATGGGTGAACTATGCGAAAAACGGGAATTGAGAACATTTCCCGTTTTTCGTTGTTTGTTTTTATTATTTAAGGGGTGAAGGATTAGATGTTTCGTCCTGTATCTGTCGGTAAACGCAAACGCTACAGCTATGCGCGCATCAAGGAAGTCATGGAGATGCCGCATCTTTTGGACATTCAGAGAAATTCTTACAAATGGTTTTTGGACGCGGGATTATCGGAGATTTTTAAGGACATCTCGCCTATCACCGATTTTACGGGAAATTTGGTGCTTACCTTTGAAAGTTTTTCCTTGGGAGAACCGAAATATTCCCTTGCGGAGTGTAAAGAAAGAGACGTGACTTATTCTGCGCCTCTTAGGGTTAATGTGCGCCTTTTTAACAGGGAAACAGGCGAGATTAAGGAGCAGGAAGTCTTTATGGGCGACTTTCCCCTTATGACCGATACCGGCACGTTTATCATAAACGGCGCGGAGCGCGTTATAGTCAGTCAATTGGTTCGTTCCCCCGGCGCATATTATGGAGAAACCATAGACACGGCGGGCAAACGCCTTTATAACGCTACGGTTATTCCGAACAGGGGCGCTTGGATAGAACTTGAAACCGATGCGGACGGTATTGTTTCCGTGCGTATAGATCGCACTCGAAAAATGCCGGTGACATATTTCCTTCGTGCCTTAGGCATTAGCTCTAACATGGAAATTGCCTCTCTTTTCGGAGACGATCCCAGAATTACCCTCACAATGGAGCATGACGGAGACGTTTCCACAAAGGAAGCGGCGCTTCTTGAGATATACCGTCGTCTGCGTCCCGGCGAACCGCCTACGGTTGATAATGCGCAGCAGATGATAAATTCCCTTTTCTTTGACCCCAAGCGCTATGATTTGGCAACGGTTGGGCGTTACAAGCTCACAAAGAAATTGGGGTGGAAACGCCGTATCTTAGGAAAGGTATTGGCCGAACCCATTATAGATAAATCCACGGGAGAAATGCTTATTCCCGCCGGCGAAGTCGTCACCGATCAGATGCTCGACGCAATCGACGTTGAAACGGAGAGGAACGTTTTTGGCGAAGGAAAGATTATTGAATTATATTTAAGGAAGGAAGACGAGTCGAAGGTTAAGATCCTATGCTCGCCAACCCTTGATATACACGACCGCACCATTACCATAAACGATATAGTGGCTTCAATCAGCTATCTTTTGGGGTTGATGGAGGGCTACGGATACACGGACGATATCGATCATTTGGGCAATCGCCGCGTCCGCGCAGTGGGCGAACTCTTGCAAAATCAATTCAGGATAGGTCTGTCTCGAATGGAAAGAGTCGTAAGGGAACGTATGACCATTCAGGACGTGGATGTTATAACTCCTCAAGCTCTTATAAACATTCGCCCGGTTGTTGCGGCGATGAAGGAATTTTTCGGTTCGTCTCAGCTCTCTCAGTTTATGGATCAGCATAATCCACTGTCGGAGCTTACCCACAAGCGTCGCTTATCGGCGCTGGGTCCGGGCGGACTTTCGCGCGAGCGGGCAGGTTTTGAAGTGCGCGACGTGCATAATTCGCACTATGGCAGAATGTGTCCCGTAGAATCCCCGGAAGGCCCTAACATCGGGCTTATCGGTTCACTGGCGAATTACGCGCGGGTCAATCAGTTTGGTTTTATGGAAACTCCTTACCGCAGAGTCGATAAAAAGACGCAGAGAGTAACGGACGAGTGCCGCTACTTAACTGCGGACGAAGAAGACGAGCATGTAATCGCTCAGGCTAACGAACCACTGGACGAAAACGATTGGTTCGTAAACGAAAGGGTTACTGCGAGGAAGAACGAGGAAACGACTCTTGTGCGCCGGGAACAGGTGGATTATATGGATGTTTCCCCTCGTCAGGTATTTTCAATCGCAACAGCTATGATTCCATTCCTTGAAAACGACGACGCCAACCGCGCTCTTATGGGCGCAAATATGCAGCGTCAGGCGGTGCCGCTTTTAAGGACTCAGGCGCCTTTGGTGGGTACCGGCATGGAATATAAGGCGGCTTGCGATTCCGGCGTTATGGTGCTTGCAAAACGAGCGGGTACGGTGGAACTGGTTACGGCGAATCAGATAAACGTAAGGACTGACGACAACGACTTAGATGTTTACCGTCTATTGAAATATGAGCGTTCCAATCAGGGAACCTGTATAAATCAGGTGCCTATAGTATATAAAGGCGATCGAGTTGAAGAAAAGCAACCGATTGCCGATGGTCCCGCTACTGATCACGGGGAACTTGCTTTGGGGTACAATATTCTGGTCGCTTATATGCCTTGGGAAGGTTATAACTACGAGGACGCCATACTGCTTTCCGAAAATCTCATTAAGCGTGATCTTTATACTTCCATCCATATCGAAGAATACGAGTGCGACGCAAGGGACACGAAGCTTGGTCCCGAGGAAATCACGAGGGATATTCCGAACGTTTCTGAGGAAACTTTGAAGGACTTGGACGAAACGGGCATTATTAGAGTTGGCGCAGACGTAAGACCCGGGGATATTTTGGTCGGCAAGGTCACGCCTAAAGGCGAAACGGAGCTTACGGCGGAAGAGCGTCTGCTTCGGGCGATTTTCGGCGAAAAAGCAAGAGAGGTTAGAGATACGTCTTTACGCGTGCCTCACGGCGAAGCGGGAAAGATTGTCGACGTGAAAATTTTTTGCAGAGATAACAGCGACGAACTTCCTCCGGGGGTAAATCAGCTTGTTAGGGTTTACATAGCCCAAAAACGCAAGATTTCCGTCGGTGACAAAATGAGCGGGCGTCACGGGAATAAAGGCGTTGTTTCTCGCATCATGCGTCAAGAGGATATGCCGTTTTTGCCTGACGGAACTCCCGTCGATATCGTGCTTAATCCGTTGGGCGTGCCTTCCCGAATGAACATCGGACAGGTTTTGGAAACTCACTTGGGAATGGCCGTAAGAGTGTTGGGACAGCAGATTAAAGATGATGATCCAACTGTAAGGCAGCGTTTGACGGAAGCCGGATACAACATTGAAAAATACGGTATGCCGGAACCTGATGTGGCGGGGATTCATATAGCCACGCCCGTTTTCGACGGCGCGAGCGACTCGGACGTGTTCGGCACCATCAAGGCTGCGGGACTTCCCGTCAGCGGCAAAACCATACTTTACGACGGTCGCACGGGTGAGCCCTTTGAAAACGACGTTACCGTCGGTTGCGTGTATATGCTGAAACTTCATCATTTGGTTGACGATAAGATTCATGCCCGCTCCACCGGACCGTACTCACTTGTTACCCAACAGCCTTTAGGGGGCAAGGCGCAGTTTGGCGGTCAGCGTTTCGGCGAAATGGAGGTTTGGGCGCTTGAGGCTTACGGCGCGGCTTATACTTTGCAGGAAATTTTGACCGTAAAATCCGATGACGTCGTGGGACGCGTTAAGGCTTACGAATCCATAGTCAAAGGCGAGAATATCCCCGAACCCGGAATCCCCGAATCCTTTAAGGTCCTTATCAAGGAACTTCAATCTATAGGCCTTGATATAAAAGTCCTGTCGGAAGACGCTAAAGAGATAACCATAAAGGACGAGGACGATGACGATATAGGCGAAAAGGCTAAGAATCTCGATCTTGATGTGGACGGCGTAAATCCTGAGCCTGAAACGCCTGATGAAAACGATGAAAAAGATTCGTACGACAGCAACAGCGATGACGAGGATATTTCCGATATGGATATTTCAGACGTTGATATTTCAGACGAAGATATATTAAATGCGGACATAAGCGACGATGACATAATAGCCGACCTTGACGATATGTCCGATTTCGACTTGAATGTAGACGTAGATGTGGATGATTATGCGGACGACTAACAGAAGGGAGTGCCGTTTCTTTGCTGGACGTAAATAAATTTGACTCCATGCGCATAGGTCTTGCCTCTCCCGAAAAGATTCGGGAATGGTCTCATGGAGAAGTGAAGAAGCCGGAGACCATAAATTACCGCACGTTAAAACCCGAAAGGGACGGGCTTTTCTGCGAGCGCATCTTTGGGCCTACCAGGGATTGGGAGTGTCATTGCGGAAAGTACAAGCGTATTCGCTATAAAGGCGTTGTCTGCGACCGCTGCGGGGTTGAAGTGACTCGCGCAAAAGTGCGTAGGGAACGCATGGGGCATATCGAACTTGCGGCTCCTGTGTCTCATATATGGTACTTTAAGGGAATTCCAAGCCGTATGGGGCTTATTTTGGATATTCCTCCAAGAGCCCTTGAAAAAGTGTTGTATTTTGCTTCTTATATTGTTACTGATCCCGCCGATTCGGAACTTATGAAGAAACAACTTTTATCCGAAAACGAATATAGAGCGGCAAGGGAGAAGTACGGCAAGGGTTTTAAAGCGGGCATGGGAGCAGAGGCTATCAAGGTTCTGCTCGAAGAACTTGATTTGGACGAAATGAGCGAAGAACTTAGAAAAGAGCTTCATTCTCTTAGTATGCAAAAACGAATTCGTGCTATTCGTCGTCTGGAGGTGGTGGAAGCCTTCAGAAAATCCGGTAACGATCCCGCCTGGATGGTGATGGATGCGCTTCCGGTTATCCCGCCGGAGCTTCGTCCTATGGTGCAGCTTGACGGCGGTCGCTTTGCAACCAGCGATTTAAACGATCTCTATAGAAGGGTCATAAACAGAAACAATCGCTTAAAGCGGCTTTTGGATTTGGGCGCGCCGGATATTATTGTAAGAAACGAAAAGAGGATGCTTCAAGAAGCGGTTGACGCTCTTATAGACAACGGTAGGCGCGGTCGCCCCGTAACCGGCCCCGGAAACCGCCCGTTAAAATCCCTTTCGGATATGTTAAAGGGTAAGCAGGGGCGTTTCCGTCAGAATTTGTTGGGAAAACGAGTTGACTATTCCGGGCGTTCCGTTATCGTCGTAGGTCCGGAGTTAAAACTTCATCAATGCGGACTGCCGAAAGAAATGGCGCTTGAACTCTTTAAGCCTTTCGTTATGAAAAAATTGGTGGAAACGGGAGCGGCGCAGAATATTAAGTCGGCAAAACGCGCCGTGGAAAGAGCGAAACCCGAGGTTTGGGACGTGCTGGAAGATGTTATAAAAGAACATCCGGTACTTTTAAACCGCGCTCCCACATTGCACCGTTTGGGGATTCAAGCTTTTGAGCCGGTTTTGACGGAAGGTCGCGCCTTAAAACTTCATCCTTTGGCTTGTACTGCATATAACGCCGACTTTGACGGCGACCAGATGGCGATACATCTTCCCCTTTCGGCTGAAGCGCAGACGGAAGCGCGAATTTTGATGCTTGCGGCGAACCATATCTTAGCGCCCAAAGACGGCAAACCTATCATTGTTCCCACTCAGGACATGGTGTTAGGATCGTATTACCTTACCAGCATCAGACCGAAGGCGAAGGGCGAGGGCAAGGTTTTCACAGGCATAAACGAGGCGTTGCTTGCCTACCAGGAACATGTTCTTGACTTACAGGCGGAAGTCAAGGTTCGAATTGAAGGCTATGGTATGGTAAAAACCTCCTTGGGACGCATGATTTTTAATGAGATTTTGCCTCAAGAGCTTAGATATTATCGTAAAGACAAGGAGACCGGCGAATGGTCGCTGGGAATCTTGATGAATAAGAAGGAAATCGGCAAACTTGTGGCCAGTTGTTACGATAATTTCGGAGCGACAAAAACCGCCGAGATTATAGATACCGTTAAGAATTTAGGCTATCATTACGCCTGCATTGCCGGTATGACGGTAGCTATATCGGACGTTATAGTGCCTCCTGAGAAGAAGAATATCATAGACAGCACTCAAAAAGTGGTAAACAAGGTTGAACATCAGTTTAACAGAGGTCTTATTACGGAAGATGAGCGTTATCATAAGGTTATAGATCTTTGGAACAAGGCAACGGACGACGTGGCCGACGCCATGATGGACAACATGGACGCTTTTAACCCCATTTTTATGATGGCGGATTCCGGCGCTAGAGGCAACAAGCAGCAGATGCGCCAGCTTGCGGGTATGCGCGGACTTATGGCGGATCCTTCGGGTAAAATCATCGATCTTCCTATTACGGCGAACTTTAGAGAAGGCTTATCCGTTTCCGATTACTTCATTTCTTCTCACGGCGCGCGCAAAGGTCTGGCGGATACCGCTCTTCGTACGGCGGACTCAGGTTACTTGACCCGCCGATTGGTTGACGTGGCGCAAGACGTGATAGTTAGGGAAGAGGATTGCGATATAACTGCTGTAAATCTCGTTCGTGAAAGAGCAAGACTTGCCCCTAGCACCTTTGACGCTCTTGAGATATTAAACGATATGCTTTTGGGTCGTATGCTTGCGGGTGAAGTGCGCGATTTTGAAACGGGCGAGGTTTTGTACCCAAGAGGTACGATCTTAGACGATGAGGTCTTAATGACCATTGGTGAAAAATCCATAAAAGAGTTGGTTATTCAAGGTTCTTCGATGTCGGCAAATACGGCGGTCTCTAACGCCATGGTGACTGAGAATATTATTTTAGGCGAGCCGGATAAAGAACTTCGCAGTAAAATAAAAGAAAGCATGATTCAAGAGCTTTTGGGTAAAGAGGTTATAGGAGACGTTGTTGACGGCGAAGGGAATATAATTGTCGCTTCCGGCGACAATCTTACCAAAAAGCAAATAGAAGAGGCTTTAGCGAGCGACGCAAAGGAGATTCGCGTTCGCAACGGTAATGTTCGCGGCATAGAAGTCGAAGCTATAAAAGAGGGCGACGGCGTTATTGAGTCCTTGGAGGATAGGATTTTAGGTCGCGTTTTGGCGGAAGATATTGTAGATTCCAAGACAAACGAAAAAATTGCCTCCGTCAATGATTTGGTGGATATAACTTTAGCGAAAAAAATCGCCAAGGTAAGAGACAGCGTTTCGATTCGCAGTGTGCTTACCTGCAAATCTGAATTTGGCGTTTGCATGAAGTGTTACGGTCGCGATCTTGCCAACCAATCAGACGTCGAAGTTGGTGAAGCCGTGGGTATAATAGCGGCGCAGTCAATCGGCGAGCCGGGCACCCAGCTTACCATGCGTACTTTCCATACCGGCGGTGTTGCGGGCGACGATATTACACAGGGTTTGCCAAGAGTCGAAGAACTTTTTGAAGCGAGAAAGCCCAAACATAACGCCATTATCGCAGAAATTGCGGGGACAGTCGAAATCGAAGATACAGGCACCGGAATTCGTAAAGTGACGATTGTGCCTAAAGAGGGTTCTACAAGGGAATATTCTATCCCGTTCGGAGCGCGTATGGCGGTGCGTCAAGGCGATGAGGTTAAACCCGGCGGCAAGCTTACGGAAGGTTCGGTAAATCCGCACGATATTTTAAGGGTGTGCGGATTAAAAGAAACTCAGCGGTATCTTGTGTACGAAGTCCAGAAAGTGTATAAATCTCAGGGCGTTGAGATAAACGACAAGCATATCGAAGTCATGGTGCGCCAGATGCTTCACAAGGTTAAAATAGAGGAGGCGGGGGACACTAATTTCCTCCCGGGCGAATTCATCGACATTAACAGTTTTGAATCCGCTAACACCGAGGCGATTGAAAACGGCGGCGAACCTGCGGTGGCAAAACCCATTCTTTTGGGTATTACCAAAGCCTCCCTTGCTACGGATTCCTTCCTTTCCGCAGCGTCGTTCCAAGAGACGACCAGAGTTTTGACGGACGCGGCCATTAAGGGCAAGGTGGATCCTTTAATCGGATTAAAAGAGAATGTTATCATAGGCAAGCTCATTCCCGCAGGCACAGGTATGAATAGATACAGAAATATGAAAGTGGTGGAAGTTGTGCCGCCGGAAAGCGCTGCGGGCGAATCTTAACCGAGGCAAACAGAGTTTTGACAAAATAATACGGCATAATTAAAAGAAGCGATCGTTGATATTTCGAATAAGTTCCGAAATGTCATGGTCGCTTCTTTTAAGTCTATGTTTAAATTTAACCCGCGAATAGTAGCAATTTAACGTTACTATTCACGGGTAGTAAAAAAAGAAAAGTATTGCTCTTCATGGTCAACCCCTCTGCCCTTCGGGCACCTCCCCTTTCAGGGGAGGCTCTCTGATTTCTCATTTTGTGGATATATAATAGAAAAGTCACCTTCACGTTGCCTCCCCTGAAAGGGGAGGGGGACCGCGAAGCGGTGGAGAGGTCGACCATGAATGGCACTAATTCACCTTTCGCACCACTATGTTGTATTAGCCGTGAATAGTAACTTTACCGCATCTTTCAAACTGTTATGTGAGGCTGTTTCTTTTAATTGCTATTATTTTTAATTTTCATATTATATTTGAAGAGAATGTATGAATAAATTTATGAAACGGCCGTGGAGTAACCCTTGTTTTTCATTGACACAACTATTTCCAAGTGCTATAATTTTATTAAAAGAAGGGCGCTCACACGTTGGCGCTCACACGTTGGCGCTCACACGTTGGCGCTCACGCGTTCGTAACATGGATGTGAACCGAGTTTCTCACGGAAGGAGAATGACTTATGGCTTATACGGTTAATTCAATAGCAAATCAGTCTTACACTATGCGAAACTTCGCTTCTAAAAATGGGCTTTCACTCTTCGGAAGCAACAGTAACGCATCTTCGCTTTTCGGAAGCAACGGTAACAAAAAAACGACTGCGCTTCAGCAGATGTGGAATAACTACGCAAGCGGCAATCAATCAAGCGGCATAAACGCTCAAAATGTATACGAGATAAAACAAAACGCGGCGGAACTTGCCGCTTCATACGACAGCGCAAAAAGTACGTTCAACGCAGAATACAATTCTACCATGACCGATCTTGACAAGGCGGTAAAAAATTTTTCCAAGATAAATTTCGATGTGGGCGAGGATGCTCTTTCGAAATCCACCAAAACAGTTACGGATAAAGAGGGCAACACTTCTACGGAAACCGTTTTAAACATGAACAGTGCGTTGAAGTCCGCCGTTAAGGGCGTGACCGATCTTGTGGACAGCTATAACGGCGCAATTGATTTGTTTAAGGACAGCGAGTCCGTATCCAACCGCATGAAGAACATGAGCACGATGTTTTCGGACACTACTTACCGTTCCGGCAATTACAGCCAAATCGGCATCAATGTCAAAAGCGACGGTAAACTAGAGATTGACGAGGAACAGCTTGCCGAATCCATCACAAAAAATCCAAACAAAGTTTCTCGTATTTTAGGAAAAGACGGTCTTGCGGGCAAAGCCGAATCTCATATGTCCGTTGCTAATTACCAAAAGGACAAGCTTTTCCCGTCGTTAAACACCATGTTCGGAAACCAGCTTGAAACTGCTTCCGCATACACCGGGAAGGCCATGCTTAACATGAACAAATACACCAATATGGGAGAGATTTTTAATTCTTACTTCTAAGCTTTAAAATGCTGTCAAAAAGCTGATGTTTAGTTTTTTGCAGTACAAAGTACAAAGTCCCAAGCAAGAAATTAGTCTTGCTTGGGGCTTTATTTTTATACTGTCAAATCAGTCGGCAAAAATCAAGCGGCTCTTCTCGGTTTCATATCGTCATTTTCATGGTCGGTTTTTTCTGCCGTTTTCATTTTTTCCTCGGCGGCTCTAACCCTTGCCATGATTTCTATTTCAGGCGGAATATCTTTATGGTAACGAAATTTCGAAAGTTCTTCATCCGTGAGCGGAGGACAATCTTCATCGTACTCGTCGACATGGTTTCTAATACGTTCAGCTTCAAACGCCATACGTTCCGGCGTCATTTCTCTACGTATCTCATCCATGGTCATTCTAATAATTGCCATAATACAATCTCCTTTCTCTGGTATCGGCTTTTCTTGCCGAAATAATACGAATTACATTGTCTTGACGATAAGTCACGACAACAAATAATATTTCGTCAACCATTCCGATAATGTTATAGCGGTCTTCGTCATCGCTATGGTATTCATCGTATTGTTCAAAATAATGCTCATCGTCAAACACACGAGCGGCATACTTGAACGAAATGCCATGTTTCTTGATATTGATTCGGTTTTTATTTTCGTCCCATTCAAATTCCATTATTCTCACCGTTGCGAAAATTCAAGCGTATTGCTTGCTTTTCGCGTTTTTTGATGCCGTGACAAAATGCGGTAAGTCGGTTACGTCGTCATCAACCAAAACGGCAATTTCATGCAAAATATTGGAATCAATAACTATATCGCGAGCCGTTGATAAGCTGTAACCATTTTCGCATAATTTGTTTACTATTTGTTCATAGATAACTTTCACCAACGGAACATCCATTATTTTTCTTCCGTTAACCGGTCTAAATTTCTTTAACTGATTTTCTGTTAGTTCCGGACAATCTTCGTCAAATATAATCGGATAACGAGCCGCATTTTCCAGTTCTTCAATTTGTTTTTGTGTTAAATTAGTTTGAGTATCTAAATTTGTTTTTACCTTAATTGATTCCATAATATTCTCTCCTTTCCTGCGCAGTAGCAAGTCTGGCGGAAATAAGCCTTATTTTGTTGCCGTCGTCACGTTCGGTATATATGACGCACAGTAATTTTCCCACTAAACCGATTGAAATCCAACGGTCTTCGTTATAACTATGAGTATCGTCTAAGTATTCTATACGATACGGATCGTTAAATATTAATTTAGCCGTTTCAAAGGAAATTCTATGTTTTTTCCAATTTTTAACAGCTTTTTCTTCGTCCCATTCAAATTCCATTATTCTCACCTCATTTATTATAATATGACAAAAATATTAAAGCAAGAATGTTTTGAAAAATGTATGTGCCAAGTATTCACCAATATTGTTACTATTCACGGGTAGTAAAAAAAGAAAAATAGTGCTCTTCATGGTCAACCCCTCTGCCCTTCGGGCACCTCCCCTTTCAGGGGAGGCTCTCTGATTTCTCATTTTGTGGACATATATGGGAAGTAGTCTTAGCGTTGCCTCCCCTGAAAGGGGAGGGGGACCGCGAAGCGGTGGAGAGGTAGCAACCTAGCTTCAATCGCCAAATTTTCAAAGACAACGAAAAAGTTGACTCGTGAATAGTAACACCAATATTCAAAAACATTCAAAATTTTTCAAAATTATTCTTGACATACCGTTTTTTTAAAATGCCTTAATTCAAATGGGACGGATCTAGCTTGAAATAATAAACAAATAACGATAAAAAGGCTGTGAAAAATCTAAAAATCAGTTTTTTCACAGCCCTTTTTTATGCATTTTTTCAATGAAGGAAATTTTTCCTTTATGTAGAATCTTTTAAAGTAAGAAAGCAATTATTTGTAAGTTCTTTCTTTTCTTTCTTTTCTTTTTTTGTAAAAAAAGAAAAGAAAGAAAAGAAACAACAGAAAGAAAAGAAAAAAACTTTAATAATCGGTTCAGTGAAAACTGGCAGTAAGTACTCAAACTGACATTTAGCGTTTGTCAAAGTTTTTTCTCTTTCTCTTTCTTTGCTTCTTTCTTTCTCTTTCTCTTTTTTTCAAAAAAGAGAAAGAGAAAGAGAAATAAAGAAGTTTTTCGAAGAAAACAAAGGAGCTGTTAAATATGAAAATTTACGGCGTGCCCATAAGTAGGCTTACGTTTAAGGAAGATGCGGATTACGACGAAAGAGAAAAGGCCCTTCGCGGTATGCGACTTGAGGATAAGATTAAGACATTGGGACTTTATATCGCAGAAGAAGACGGAGGAGAAAAATATATCGGCATTGTGCCCATGTACCCTTGGGACAATACCAAAGATATTACGGAGATAACGACTGTCGGAAAGGCGAAGCGGTTCATAGGACGACAGCTTACGAGAATAGTCGAAGAGGATTTGGACACGATTAAGAGTTTTATGGGCTTTCACGAAAACTAAGGGGAGGGAAAAATGAAATCGGTTTCCATTGTGGTGCCTGTTTATAACGAAGAAGACAATATAGAGCACTTTGTAGAGTCCGCTTCTAAGGTCATGGACGAACTGCCTTACGATTATGATATTCTCTTTGTGGATGACGGATCAAAGGACAGAAGCCGAGAGATTTTGTTGAATCTGGAGAATAATAATCCCCGTGTGTCGGCGATTTTTCTCGCTAAGAATTTCGGTCATCAGCTTGCTCTTACCTGCGGTTTGGACCATGCGGATGCGGATGCGGTTATTACCATGGACGGCGATATGCAACACCCGCCGGAACTTATTCCAAAACTTCTTTCCATGTGGGAAGAAGGATATGAGATTGTGCAGACCATAAGGGAGACCACAGAGGGCGTATCCTTTTTTAAGAAGACTACGTCTAAGTATTATTATTCCCTGCTAAACGCCATATCCGACGTGCCGATTCAGCCCGGAGGTTCTGATTTTCGATTGATGGACAGGAAAGTTGTGGAGGCGTTTAGACTTTATCCGGAACACGCTCGGTTTATAAGGGGCATGATAGGCGCCATGGGATTTCGTCAGGCAAAACTTTCCTTTGTCGCGCCTCCTAGATTTGCGGGGGTTTCGAAATTTTCCATAAAAAAAATGGCGCATTTTGCCATGGACGGAATATTGGCGTATTCCTCCGTGCCCCTCAGATGGGCTTTTTATATGGGGATTTTCAGCGGATTTTGCAGTCTTATCCTTTTAATACACGTTTTTTACGAAACTTGGCTCGGAAACGCCGTCGCGGGTTGGGCTACCATTACGGTCTGCATACTTTTTTTCGGCGGCGTGCAGATGGTTTTCTTGGGAATAATCGGCGAATACATAGGAAGAATTTTTGAGGAAGTAAAGCGAAGGCCGCTTTATTTGATAGGTAAGGAAGCAAAAAAACGGGGTGGAGAAACGTGAAAACCTGGCAAGTTTATAAAGGCGACGATGAAAAAGCCGCAAAACTTTCGGAGGAACTCACAGTATCAAAAGCCTTTGCGTCGATTTTGCTGGAAAGAGGCGTGACTTCTAAAGAGGCCGCTGAAGTTTTTCTGTTTCCGGAAGAAAATCAACCCTTTCACGACCCGCTTTTAATGCAGGATATGGGTAAAGGCACCGTCAGGATTTTGCAGGCTCTTGCAAAAAAAGAAAAGATAACGGTTTACGGGGACTACGACGTGGACGGCATTACCGCCACCGCTCTTTTGACAAAGACGTTAAAGGCGCTTGGCGCCAGCGTTGATTTTTACATTCCGGACAGGCAGAAGGAAGGCTACGGGCTAAACGTCGAAGCTTTGAAGAAGCTTCACGAAAACGGCACCAAACTTGTGGTTACGGTTGATTGCGGAATTGCAGGAATTGATGAAGTTGCGGCTTTTAATGGAATTATGGATATAATAATAACGGATCATCACATTCCTCCCGCAACCCTTCCGAATGCGGCGGCCGTTATAAATCCGCACCGAGAGGATTGCAAATACCCGGACAAAAATCTCTCCGGGGTAGGCGTTGCTTTTAAACTCTGCCAATCCCTTTATAAGATGAGCAAGGGAAAGAATTTCGCAGATGATTTGGAATTTGTCGCTTTAGGCACTATAGCGGATATTGTGCCTCTTGTGGGTGAAAATCGCAAACTGGTAAAACTCGGATTGGAAGCGATACAAAATTCCGACAAACCGGGAATTCAGGCTTTAATAGAGGTATCCGCATTATCGGGACGAGAAATAGGTCCCGGACAAGTCGGTTTCGGTTTGGCTCCAAGGTTAAACGCTGCGGGGCGTATCGGTCACGCAAAGGACGGAGTTGCGCTGTTGCTCTCGGAGGATAAGAAAGAAGCTGAAAGAATTGCCGAAGATTTAAACGACAGCAACATGGAGCGTCAGGAAATTGAAAGGGAAATTCTCGCAGAAGCTACAAGCAAACTTGCCAAAATGGATATGTCAAACAAGCATAGCATCGTTTTGACGGGCGAAAACTGGCATCCCGGCGTTATCGGCATTGTAGCTTCCAGGCTTGTGGATCTTTACTATCTGCCCACCATTATAATAAGTTGCCAGGGAGACATCGGCAAAGGCTCGTGCAGAAGCATTCGCGCCCTTCATATGCACGACGCATTATCGGCAAACGAGTCCCATCTTTTAGGTTACGGCGGACACTCTCAAGCGGCGGGGCTTACCATAAAAACGGACGAGATTGATGCTTTTGCCGCATCGTTTGACGATTATGTGGCGAAAACCCTTAAACCCGCCGATTATATCCCGACGGTGGAAATTTCCGCCATAATGGGACCGGACGAGATTAACGAGGATTTTATAAACGAACTGAAACTTTTGGAGCCTTATGGCATGGGAAATCCAAAACCCGTTTTCGGCGTAAGAAACATATCGGGGAAAAAACCCCGCGTGATGGGGCGGGATAATCAGCATTTGGCTTTTATGTTGGGGAAAAATTCAGATCGCACGGCTCTTTGTTGGAACAATGCAAAGTATGTGGATATTGTGGCAAGAGAGCGGCTTGACTTGGTGTATACGGCGCAGATGAGCGAGTGGCAGGGGGAAAACAGCATAGAACTTGTGGCGCAGTCGATAGAACCCGCTGAAGTTGAACGGGTTCATCTAAACCGCGAAGCCCTTATAAAAATTTATTTTTTCCTCAAAAAATATAAGGACGTTTCTCACATCCCTTCCGATTCTATACTCCTTTCCAATCAATACGCCAGAAGCGAAAAAAAACATTTGTCCCTCTTTTCCATGAAAGAAGCCTTGAAAATTTTCGAAGAAATGGGACTTTTGGAGTATGGAGCAGAAAAAAAGTATTACATGTTAAAAGAACCAAAAACAAAGCTGGACTTAATGTCGTCTAAAACTTATCGGGCTTATAACGGGTGACCCTTCCACCGCATTTCTCTATGGAAGACTATCATATTGTTGAATAAAAGGCAAAATAGAGCTTTTCATGGTCGACCCCTCCACCGCTTTGCGGTCCCCCTCCCCTTTCAGGGGAGGCACTAGAGCTTCACTTTTTTTCATATATTCACAAACGAACAATCAGAGAGCCTCCCCTGAAAGGGGAGGTGCCGAAGGCGGAGGGGTTTAAAAAATAATATTTGCTTATTACGAAGGTTTTGTGTTATACTACCATTTAAGTTTTGAAATTTTGCTTTCGGAGGATAAATATGGAGGTTCTGCTGGCGGATTATCTAGGTTTTTGTTACGGCGTAAAGCGAGCGATAAAAATTGCCAAGGAACACGTTTCGACGAAGGACAATCCCGCGGCGACGCTTGGACCTATCATACACAATCCTCAAATGGTGGAACGCCTGAAAAACGACGGAGTGGGCGCAATAAATTCCCTTGACGAGATGGATAAGGGGACTGTTATAATTCGCTCTCATGGGGTTGGTCCCGTAGTTTACGATGAAGCGGAACAAAAAGGACTTGCGGTTGTGGACGCGACTTGTCCGCATGTCAGGCGCGCCCAACTTGCGGCTAAGGATCTCGTAAAAGAAGGGTATAGCGTAGTTATTATCGGCGAAAAGAACCATCCCGAAGTTAAAAGTATCTTTGAATGGACGAACGGTTCGGCCGTTATAACCCAAACCGTTGAAGAGGCAGAAGCTGTGCCTCCGGCGGCAAAACTTGGAATTGTTTCCCAGACAACTTTTTCGGGTGAGAATTTCAAGGCGATAGTTTTAAAACTCTTGGATAAATCCCAAGAACTAAAAATCGAGCGGACAATCTGCACGGCGACGGATCAGCGGCAAAAGGCAGCTATGGATTTAGCGTCTAAAGTAGATTTAATGCTCGTAATCGGCGGCAAGAACAGCGCAAATACTACGAGGCTGTATCAACTTTGCGCCGA
Organism: Selenomonadaceae bacterium; assembly: GCA_017634675.1. Taxonomy (GTDB): domain Bacteria; phylum Bacillota; class Negativicutes; order Selenomonadales; family Selenomonadaceae; genus RGIG9201. The sequence goes on from JAGBMX010000066.1 coordinate 20,689, forward strand.
AAAATGTACGACATATCACATTGAGACAGCAAAAGAACTTGAGTCTCGATGGTTTGATAATGTAAATAAAATTGGTATTACAGCCGGCGCGTCTACGCCCGACTGGATTATCAAGGAGGTCTATGAACAGTGTCAGAAGAGATGAACAACGATTTTGCCAGCATGTTTGAAGCGTCTGAGGAAGCTCTCCCCGACGTAACTGTTGGCGACGCAGTGGAGGCAACGGTCATTGCGGTGGAAAATTCCAGCGCATGGGTATCGATCCCCGGATTTAAGTCCGACATCCCAATCCCCAAGCGGGAGCTTGCGCGTCCCGAGCCGGACAGCGCCGAAGATGTGGTCAAAGTGGGAGACGTTATAGAAGTTGCCATCGTTTCTCTCGGCGGCGAAAACGGCGCAACCGTGTCTAAAGTTAAGGCGGAGGCTCGCGTCGCTTGGACTCAAATGGAAGAGATTAAAGAACGCGGCGAAACCGTACAGGCTGAAATCTCAAATATCGTAAAGGGCGGTCTTGTCGCTTATGTGAACGGGCTTCGCGGCTTTATCCCCGCATCCCAAATGGAACTTCATTTCGTAAAGGATCTTTCGGTTTATGTGGGAAAAACCGTAGAGGTGCTTCCCATTGAGATAGATGTTAACAAGCAGCGCCTTGTCCTCTCCCGTCGTCAAATCCTTGAAAAGGAACGGGAAGCAAAACAGGCCGAGGTGTTCTCCACTCTTGAAGCGGGACAAACCGTTAAAGGCGTGGTTAAGCGCATCGTCGATTACGGCGCATTCATTGATATCGGCGGCGTAGACGGGCTTGCTCATATTTCGGACGTTTCTTGGAACCGAGTAAAGCATCCTTCCGAGGTTTTAACCGTAGGTCAAGAGCTTGACGTTTACGTTAAGAATGTCGATCCGGAAGCCAAACGCATTTCCCTTTCGGTTAAAGACACCATGGAAGATCCTTGGTTAAAGCGCGCCGAAGAGTACGCAGAAGGCGATACCCTTGAAGGCAAGATTATAAAGCTTACCGATTTTGGCGCATTTATGGAAATCGAGCCGGGATTCGACGGGCTTATCCCCATGGGCGAACTTTCCTTGAACCATATCGAACGTGCCGACGAGGCTGTTAAAGTGGGCGACGTGGTAAAGGCAAAAGTTCTCCGCATAGACATGAAGAAGAAGCGCATTTCCCTTTCCGTAACGAGAGCTTTAAAAGACGCTCCCGCCGAAGCTGAAGAGGGCGAAGAATAATTGAATTGAAAAAAACACCTGCTTATATGTCATTGTATAAGCAGGTGTTTTTTATTCTCTATTTTTAAGCTTCTTTATCTCCTCAATTACCTGTTCCGAAAACTTCTCCAGATCCTCCTTATTCTTGCGATTTCCTTCAAAAAACATAGGCTCGCCGAAAATAAGCGTTAAATCGGGGAATTTTTTCTTTTCCGAAAACATCTCGTTCGTGCCGATTATAGCGACGGGTACAACGGGGGCGTTCGCCATGCTTGCAAACATTGCGACTCCTATTTCGCCTTTTTGAACTTCGCCGGTCTTGCTTCTCGTGCCTTCCGGGAAAATCCCCAGCGTTTCGCCGCTCTTTAACAAAGAGGCGGCTTTTTTTATCGCTCCTTTATCCGCCTGACCCCGCTTTACGGGAAACGCCCCTAATGCGGATATTATTGATGCGAAAATTTTATTCTCAAAAAGCTCTATTTTCGCCATATAATTTACCGGTCTTGGCGAAAAGCATCCCAAAAACGGCGGGTCGAAATTGCTCATGTGGTTTGCCGCCATTATAACCGCGCCTTCCTTTGGCACGTTTTCCCTGCCTGTTACTTTTGCGTTAAAGCAAAGCTTAAATATAAACCTTAAAATAACCGCCAGCGTACGATAAAACATCAAGCCACCTCGCAGAGTTTCACGATTTTTTCCACCACTTCGTCGATGGAAAGCCCCGTGGTATCTAGTAGCACAGCATCCTTAGCCTGTTTTAACGGAGCTGTTTCCCTTTCGCTGTCTAATTTATCCCGTCTTTCGATGTCTTTTTCTATCTCTTTTAAATCCACGTCAAAGCCTTTTAACTTTAACTCCTCATACCTGCGTCTTGCCCGTTCCTCAACGGAAGCCGTCAAGAAAATCTTTACCTCGGCGTTAGGGAATACGAACGTCCCAATATCCCGTCCGTCCATCAGCACATTTCCGCTTTCTCCCATCTTCCTCTGAAGTTCCGTCAATTTCTCCCTTACCTTCGGAAGCGCCGCAACCTTAGACACAATCTTATTTATCTCGGGGGTTCTTATCTCCTCCGTTACCTCTTTATCCCCGACGAAAACCTTTGTCTTACCGTCCTTATACGATAAAGTTATCTCAATACCCGGCAGTACGGACAAAATCACATCGTCCGTTATCTCCACTTTTTTTTGCAAGGCTTTCCACGCTACAGCCCGATACATAGCCCCGGTATCTATATAAGTAAAGCCCAACTTCTTAGCCGCTATCTGCGACACCGTACTTTTCCCCGCTCCCGCAGGCCCGTCTATCGCCACTACTATCTTTTTCATCGCTTTTTCCTCCCAAAACCTATCCGACATCAACGCGAATTTGCGTAATTATTTTCACCCGTTGCTAACGTAGCTTCTCTTAGTCGCAGGAATATCTTCCCATTTTAAATCTGCGGGGAAAATCTTCTTATCGACACACCAAGCGGCGGCTATTCCCGCCGCTTCGCCTATGCTCATGCAGGTGGCTTGAATACGCATGGAAGCTTGCAAGATAAAGCTGGCTGATATACAGCGACCGACTACGACGAGATTTTTGATTTTATCTGTTATAAGCGATCTGTAGGGCACTTCATAAAACCCGCCTTTTGGAAGTTTTTCGGATATCTTTTCACCGTGAGCGTCTATAAACCATGCGGTACGGCAAACAGCGTCCTTAAACCTGCTTTGGTTATGATAATCGTCCTCCACCATATAGTAATTACCCTTTATGCGCCAAGATTCCCTTGCGCCCAGCATAACCGCTTCGCGACTGATAAAGGCTTTTTCAAAACCGGGCATATGACGAATCAAGTACCCCGCAATATGGCGCATCATTTTTCTGCCAAACTGTGCGCCTCTGCTATATGAAATCGGGTCTGTGGCGGAATATTGTACGGGAATTTCGGGGCAATTCATACTCATAACCCCGTCTTTGCCTATAATTGTATAAGCCTGCATATAAGCGGCTTCTTCCTTCGTAAGTTCGCCGCTTTCAATGCCTTTTGCCATAATGTCCTCCAGCTTGTACCGCTGCTTTCTCCCCATAGCCTCGGCAATCTCGAAATACGGCAGTTTCGACTTGCACCAATCTTCTTTTAATTCCACCGCAACATATTGATAAAGTCGCTTGGTATCTATTCCGCCCATTTCAAATCTAAAGGAAAGCGGTTGGTTGTATCCCGTCTTTTCGTATCCTTTCTCGGAAGGAACGCCGGCGGCTCTGGCAAGGTAGGCATCGCCCGTGCCGTCGATGAAAGTTTTTGCCTTAACCGCATAAAGTCCCGCAATTGTCTGTATAATAACGTACTCAATCTTTGAACCGGAAACAATCGTATCGACAAGGCAAGTCTGATACATCACTTCAACGCCGGTTTCTTCGCACATTTCGTCATATATAAGGGAAAGCGTCTCAGGATTGTGCCAAGTCTGCTCGGTTACCCCGTCAAAAGGCTCTATACCGTGTTTCCTTAATCTGTCCTTTACCTCTGTTACATACGGCGTATCGCTGTTTGGCGCGTGAGTATCCATAAACGGGTAGACACAACCAAGCACTGCAAGCCCGCCCAGCGCAATTCCTCTTTCAATCAAAACAGTTTTTGCGCCGTTTTTCGCCGCATTTATGGCCGCCGCCGCGCCCGCAGGACCGCCGCCTGCAACGCATACATCTGCGTCAAATAATACGGGAATTTCCTTATCGCCGTACTTTATTTTGCCGCTATGTAAAGGCGCGGCTTCAATCGTAGCATTGCCTCCCGCGATGCTGCCTGCGATTACTCCCGTTGCCGCAATACCCGCCATCTTCATAAAATCCCGCCTCGATATGGGCAAATTAAACGATTTTTGCATTTTGATTCCTCCTTAGGTGAGTTGCTTCTTTCTTTTCTTTCTCTCTCTTTTTTATAAAAAAGAGAGAGAAAGAAAAGAAAGAAGCAAAGAAAAGAAAGAGAGAGAAAAAATTTTAATAAACTTTATTTATTGATTTTGATGTTTTTGTTTCTCATTTTATCTACATTCTGTAGAACCCCTTATTAAAGTTTTTTCTTTCTCTTTTTTCTTTGTTACTTTCTTTTTTCTCTTAGCTACGCATATAAGATACGCTAAGTGCTAAAGCACTAAGCGTATCTAACATCTTTTTTACAAAAAAGAAAGAGAAAAAAGAAAGTAAGGTTTTTTAAAACTTTTTCAACGTATCATAAAACCCCGGATACGAAATATTCACCGATTCGGAGTTTTCGATTTCGACGCCTTTTGCCGCCGCGCCTAGTATCGCAAGGGACATCGCTATTCTGTGATCGTTAAAGGAATCCGCCACGGCAAAATTTATCGGCAGTTTGCCCGTTACAATAAAGCCGTTTTCGGTTTCCTCAATCATGCCTTTTGCAAGTTTGTTGAACGAAGTCGCAATCGCTTTTATTCTGTCCGTTTCCTTGACCCGAAGCTCTTCCGCCCCTTTTATGACGGTTTTTCCGTCGGCGAATGCGGCGGCAACCGCTATAATCGGGATTTCGTCTATAAGCCGCCCCATTATCTCTTTACCGAAGGTTACGCCCGTTAGTTTGCTTGACCTTACTCTTATATCTGCAATTTCTTCGCCGCAGACCGTTCGCTTGTTGTTAAGTTCGATGTTCCCACCCATTTTTGTAAGCACGTCTATAATTCCCGTACGGGTGGGGTTTACGCCTATATCCTTTAAGATTACGTCGCTACTTGGGATGATTAAAGCCGCAACCATAAAATACGCGGCGGAACTGATGTCGCTCGGCACAAGGATAGTTTCGGGGGCGATAAGCTCTTTTGCGGGTTCTATTGTCACCGAATTTTCACCTCGCAAAATACTTGCTCCGAAGGCGTCAAGCATCCGTTCAGTGTGATCCCTTGAAACCGCAGGTTCGATAACCGTTGTCGTTCCGTCTGCGAAAAGCCCCGCCAACAACAATGCGGATTTTAACTGAGCGCTTGCCATCGGCATTTCGTAAGTTACGCCTTTTAAACCCTCGCTCTTTTTTATCCTTATGGGAAGTTTTCCGTCTGTTGATTCGATGTTCGCTCCCATAGCTGAAAGCGGGTCTATAATTCGCTTCATTGGGCGTTTGCTAAGAGATGCGTCGCCCGTAAATTCTGCGGCTATGTTCGCTCCCGAAAGCAACCCCATAAGGAGCCGCAGCGTTGTGCCGGAATTTCCTGCGTCAAGGATTGCCGTCGGCGTGTTTAATCCATGCAAACCGTTTCCCGTGACTATCAGTTCCGTATCTCCGACAAACTCGATTTTTGCCCCTAATTGCCCCATTATTTTTGCCGTGGACAAAGTGTCCTCCGCATTTAAGAAATTTACTATCCTTACCGGCGATGCCCCTAAAGCGGAAAGCATTACGCTTCTGTGCGATACGGATTTATCCCCGGGAAAGTTCAATTCTCCACTTAATCCGTTCTTTACCTTGTTTACGATTTTATTCATTCGTCACGCTCCAATACCCTGCGGCGCGTCCCGTGGAAAACGCCGCCTGCAAATTATATCCTCCGGTGAACCCGTCTATGTCAATGACTTCGCCGGCAAAATACAGACCTTTCACCAATTTCGATTCCATTGTCTTGGGGTTAATCTCCTTTACGGAAACGCCTCCCGCTGTTACTATGGCTTCCGCTATCGGTCTGGTTTTTAAAATTGTCAAAACCAAGCCTTTGAGAGCGCGAACAAGTAATCGTCGCTCTTTTTTGCTTATCTCCCCTGCAATTTTTTCTTCGTCTATATAAGCCGCGTCCAATACGGGCGCGATTAACTTTTGCGGCAATAAATCCGTCATGGCGTTTTTGGCGATTTTCGATTTATATTTCTCAAAATCTCGCTCAATTCGCTTGTCTAACGTATCTTCGTCTAACGCAGGTTTTAAGTCTATGGCGATTTCGACCGACTTACCTTCCGAAAGCGACTTTGAAGCCGTTCGGGAGAGCGATAATATAATAGGTCCCGTTATTCCGAAATGGGCGAACAACATCTCTCCAAATTCTTCTTCAACCTTCTTGCCGTCAACAATCAACGCCGCTTTTACGTTTCTAAGAGAAAGCCCCGTCGCTTCCTTTACCCAATCCTCTTCCGTTTCAAGGGGAACCAAGGCGGGAAAAATATCCGTTACCTTGTGACCGAGCGCTTTTGCCATTTTATAACCGTCGCCGCTTGAACCCGTAGCGGGGTAAGATGCGCCACCTACGGCTAAAATCGCCCTGTCCGCATTGATTTTTTCGCCACGTTTCGTTAAAACTCCCGCAACTTTGTTTTCGGCTGTTAAAATTTTTTCAACTGCCATATCGGTACGAATATCAACGCCCAAATCCAAAAGCCTGTTTTTAAAAGCGTCCGCAACGTCTTTCGCCATGTCGCTGACGGGAAAGACTCTGCGTCCCCGCTCGACTTTCAGCGGCACCCCGAGATTTTCCACAAAATTCATTACGTCTTTTGGTGAAAACGAATTAACCGCGCTGTATAAAAACTTGCCGTTGCCCTTTATGTTTTTTATAATCTCGACATTCGGGGAATCATTGGTGACGTTGCAACGACCCTTGCCCGTTATCATCATCTTTTTTCCGAGAAGGGGCATTTTTTCAAGCAAAATAACTTTTGCTCCGTTTTCAGCCGCCGTTATCGCCGCCATCATCCCCGCAGCGCCGCCGCCTATTACCGCTATCCGCAAAGCGCTCATAAAGCGCCCTCACCTCCTCGTTTGTAAGTTTACGGTATTTTCCCCTAGACACTCCCCTTAATGTCAGCCCCGCAAAATGCGTCCGTTTTAAAGCAAGTACATCTAAACCGACAGCCGCCAACATTCGCCTGACTTCTCTGTTCTTTCCTTCGTGAATGGTAAGTTCCAATTTTCCTGTTTCTTCTAAAATTCTCACTTTCGCGGGCGCAGTCACGCCGTCTTCAAGCGCAACTCCTTCACGCAGGATTTTCAACTTATCTTCCGTAATTTCCCCCGCAACCTTCGCCACATAGGTTTTTTCAACTTCATATTTGGGATGAATAAGAAAGTTTGTCAATTCCCCGTCGTTGGTTAAAAGCAGCAATCCTTCGGTGTTGTTGTCGAGTCTCCCTATTGGATATATGCGGCAGTCTTGCGGCAAGAGCGAAACAACGGTTTTTCTGTTCCGTTCGTCTTTTGCTGTGGAAATATAGCCTTTGGGTTTATTCAATAAATAGTATACCTTTTTTTCTTCAAAAGTCAATTTCCTGCCGTCAACATAAATTTCGTCAACGTCGGCGTCGAATTTCTCGCCGACGGCGGCAACTTTGCCGTTTACCGTTATTTTCCCCGCCGCTATCATTTCTTCGGAGCGTCTTCTTGATGCGACTCCTGCGTTGGCTAATATTTTGGCAAGTCGTTCTTTCATTACGATCATTCCTTATTGGGTTCTTTCTGCCCTTCGGACATAATCTCCCCCCTACCCCCCCCTCTAGGAGGGGGGCTGGTTAGAGGAAATTTGAAATTTCAGTTCAAAAATGAAGATGTGAAATTTTGTCACAAAAGTATAAATCAGAGTGCCTCCCTCTCAGAGGGAGGTGCCCGAAGGGCGGAGGGAGAGCCGCGAAGCGGCAGGGAGGGGTTCACATCACTCTCAATGAGTTTTCTCCTAATAACTTCTTTATCTTCTCGCAAACATTTTCCGAACCATCCACCCAATAATCTTCGCCAAGTTTTCTCCATTTGCCGCCGTAGTCCACATACACTTGATGATTTCCCTTATGTTCCTTCAAAATCTTCTGCAATTCCCCGTATTTTCCGCTGTTTTCCCGTGAAAGGCTTATGTAAAATTCCACGTTGTAATCGTAAAGCGACCACATTTTGTCCGCTATAATCGACAACTTATCGTCTCGCCTGTTTATCTTGCCTAGTATAACGACAGGCGTATCAACTTGCGACAACGCCATATTCTCGTAAAAAACCCTCGGGAAAACCGTCACATCTACTTGAGCCGTTGCGTCCTCCAACGTCAAAAAGCACATATCCTCTCCCTTTTTCGTCAAGATATGTTTTGATGACGCAACAAATCCTCCGATTTTAACGGTTTTCTTTTCCGGCAAATTCGCCCCCAATATCTCCGCGATGCTTTTAAAATAACGCAGCTTATCCTTAAACTCCATCAGGGGATGCCCCGTCATATAAAAGCCCGTCAGTTCCTTTTCCCATTCCAATTTCTCTTTAATAGGTATTTCGGGTAAATCGGGATAACTAAAAGGCTCAATCTCGGTTACACTCCCGAAAAGTCCAACCTGTCCCAAGGCTCTGTCACGCTGCTCCCTCGCCGCTCGTTCAGCCACAAAATCAATCGTCGCCAACATTTGACTGCGCCTTAAACCGAAGGAATCGAACGCGCCGCATTTGATAAAACTTTCCGCCGCTCGTTTATTGACAATACGCATATCGACACGGTTGAAAAAATCCTCGTAACTGTTAAATTTGCCGTCCTTGCGAATTTTTTCTATATGTTCAACCGTTGCGTCCCCGACGCTTTTGATAGCGGAAAGTCCGAAGCGAATCGCCTTTTTGCTTGGGGTAAAACCGCTGTAACTCTCGTTTATATCGGGCGGCAAGATTTTTATCCCCATACGCTCCGCCGCTTCTATATAAATCGCTACCTTATCCGAATCTTGTACGCTAGACATAAGCGCCGCCATAAATTCTTCGGGGAAATGCGCTTTTAAATACGCCGTCTGCCACGCAACCAAAGCGTAAGCCGCGCTGTGGCTCTTGTTGAAACCGTAATCCGCGAAGGATTTCAAAAGGTCGAAGATTTTTTCCGCAAGTTTTAAATCTAAGCCGTTTTTTTCGCAGCCGGACAAAAATTTATCACGTTGCGCCATAAGTATTGCCGCCTTTTTCTTGCCCATGGCGCGGCGCAAGAGATCCGCCTCGCCCAATGTAAACCCCGCCAACACCTGCACAATCTGCATGACCTGCTCTTGATACAGCACAACTCCGAAAGTTTCCTTCAAAATCGGCTCCAACAACGGGTGCATATATTCGATTTTTTTTTCGCCTCTGGAACCCTTTATAAAATCCGCCACCATGCCGCTTCCTAAAGGCCCCGGGCGATACAGCGCCACGGTTGGAATTAAGTCTTTAAAACCTTTGGGTCTAATCTCCGCCACTAAATTTGTCATGCCCGGAGATTCCATCTGAAAAACGCCCAAGGTAGACTTTGCGCAGAGCATTTTTGATGTTTTTTCATCCTCAAGGGGAATTTTCCCCATATCTATTTCAATGTTTCGCCCCCGTCTTATATTGTCTGCCGCGTCTTCCATGATGGTAAGGGTGCGAAGTCCCAAAAAGTCCATTTTGAGAAGTCCCAACTCTTCAACGCAGTCCTTATCGTACTGCGTTACAAGTGCGCCGTCGGATACGCTTACGGGGAGGTATTCAAAAAGCGGATGCTTTGTAATAACGACTCCCGCCGCATGAGTGGAAGTGTGCCTGAGCATTCCTTCAACTCTTTTTGCCATATCTATAAGCTTTTTCACATTGGGATAACTTTCGTAAAGTCCCGCAAGCTCCTTGTTTGAAGCAAGAGTGGAATCAATGGTGGCCTTCGGGTCGTTGGGAAAGAGTTTTGCGACTTTATCAACGTCTCCGTATGGCATATTAAAAACCCTGCCCACGTCGCGAACGGCGAGTTTTGCGCCGAGCGTTCCGAAAGTAGCGATAAGCGCCACATGATCGTTGCCGTAACGGCGTTTGACATATTGTATAACTTCTTCTCTCCTGCGATAGCAAAAATCTATATCAATATCCGGCATGGAAACCCGTTCGGGATTTAAAAATCTTTCAAAGAGCAAATTGTATTTTAAAGGGTCTATATCGGTAATCCCCAAAGCGTAAGCCACGATACTGCCTGCGGCGGAACCTCGCCCGGGTCCCACCGCTATGCCGGCATTTTTTGCAAAACTCACAAAGTCCCACACAATCAAAAAATAGCTGTCGTACCCCATGCGGTGAATTACGGAAAGTTCGTAATCAAGCCTGTTTTTGACTTCCTCCGTAATAGCTTCGTATCTCTTCTTAATCTTCTCGCTGCAAAGAGCGCGAAGGTACGCTTCGTCGCTTTCGTATTTTTTAGGCACTGCATAAAAAGGAAGTTTTAATTCTCCGAACTCAAATTCGACATTAACCCTATACGCAATTTCCTTTGTATTAAAAACGGCTTCGGGGACATCCTTAAAAAGCGCCGCCATTTCTTCGGCGGACTTTAAATAATATCCTCCCGAAAACCTCATTCTGTCTTTATCGTCAACGGTTTTGTTCATGCCGATACACATTAGGACGTCCTGCATATCCGCATCGTCTTTCCTTATATAATGAACGTCGTTGGTAGCGACTAACTTAACCCCGCATTTTTTCGACAATTCCACAAGCGCGGCGTTTACCCGCCGTTCTTCCTCCAAGCCGTGGTTTTGCAATTCAAGGAAAAAATTATCCTTCCCGAAAATATCAACATATTCCTCAACCAATTCCCCTACCCGCTCAAAATTCCTCGACAATACGGCTCTCGGAATTTCGCCGATAACGCAAGCGGAGAGAGCGATAATTCCCTCGTGATATTTCCTCAAAAGCTCCTTATCCACACGAGGTTTATAGTAAAAACCCTCCATATTCGCCAATGAAACAAGTTTTGAAAGGTTTTGATAACCGATTTTATTTTCCGCCAACAAAATAAGATGATAGTATTTAACGCCGCCCACTTCTTCCCGAAGGAAACGCCCCGTAGGCGAAAGATAAACCTCGCAACCGATAACGGGTTTAATCCCCGCATCTTTCGCCGCCTTATAAAAGGGAATAACCCCGTGCATATTGCCGTGGTCGGTAATTGCAAGAGCCTCCATGCCCAGAACTTTTGCGGCGTTCACGAGTTCCTTAACCCTGGCCGCGCCGTCTAAAAGGCTGTATTCAGTATGAACATGAAGATGGACAAAAGCGTTTTTATTCATTAAACATCAGTCACCTATGTTAAAAATACAATGCAAAAGCAATTTTAAGGTTTTATGCGCCGTTTGTATTTTAGTTTATATATGAAGCGTTTGTCAATGTGAAATATTTTACGAAAATTCCTTAGTGATTGCTTTAAAGCCGTTTTCGTGCTAAAATCAAAGCATACAATAAAGGAGAAGGCTTTATGAAACGTAAGTCTAAACAAAGAGGAAAGCGTCCCAGTCCAACTGCATACGACGATTCGTTCCGAACACTTTTAAACGATTGCAGTGAGCTCATAATTCCCGTTGTGAATGAGGTCTTTGGGGAGCGTTTTACCGGCACGGAGAAGGTTTCTTTAGGCGTTAATGAACTTTTTATACGGCAAGATAACAGCCGAATGAAGAAACGCATAACGGATTCGAGTTTTGTCATTATAAGCGATGAACATACGGAAAAACGCTATCATATCGAATGTGAAGAACAATTGGACAAAAGTATACTATTGCGTATATTTGAATACGATGCACAGATAGCGTTAAATGAAGGTAGCGGTTCAAATTATTCGCTAAATGTAAGTTTCCCACATTCGGCGGTGTTAGCGCTGAGATCACCGTTAAATTCGCCGGATAAGATGCAAATTTGCGTTGTTACGCCGGGTGGAGAGATAAAATATAGCGTGCCTATTATAAAGGCTCAACAATATGGCTTGAACGAAATATTTGAAAAGCGGCTGTTGTTTTTACTTCCGTTCTATATTTTTAGTCGAGAAAAAGAATTGCCGGAGTGTAATATAAACGAAGAAAAATTAAGAGGGTTGATAGCAGAGTATATAAGCATTCGAGAAAAACTTAACGAGCTTCAAAACAAAGAAGAAGTAACAGAGTTTACCAAACAGGCGATTTATGCGACTATTATCCATGTAATTGAGTTGATAGCGCAAAAATACGATAAAGTGAGAAAAGGGGTTGAGGAGACTATGGGAGGCAAAATTATCGAATATGAAGCTAAGGATATTTTGAATAAGGGATTAAAGCGAGGATTACAAAAAGGACGCAACGAAGAACGAAAAAAAGCCACAGAAGAAACGGAAGAACGGGCAAAAGATATGCTCCGCGATAAAATGGCGCTTCCGTTAGTCGAAAAGTACACTCGCTTATCTATGTCTCGTATTAAAGAATTGGCGAAGGGGTTAGGCGTTTTATAAGCATTTATGAGTTACCTAAATAATACTAGCGTTGACATGATAATGGTTTATGGTATACTGAAGTTGAATGATGTTGTAATGCAAACACATGGTGGATAAATAGTTAAAGGTGAAACTTTTGTCATGGAAAATAAAATTTTAAATATAGAAAACATCTCGGATTTAGTGCGACCTCTGGCGAAAAAATATAAAGTTCGAGAAATATATGTTTTTGGGTCTTATGCCAGAGGCGAAGCAACCGAAAACAGCGATGTAGATTTTCTTGTATTCGGCGGAGATGATTTTAAACTCACAAACATACTGGCGTTGGGAGAAGAACTGCGAGAAGCGTTGAATAAAGACGTAGATGTGTTTGAAATTTGTGAAATCAACCAAGGCAGTAATTTTTACAAATCCGTTATGAAAGATAAGGTGTTGGTAGCGTGAAACATTCAGACCAACAAAGAATTAACAAAATTTACGAATATTCCGCCAAACTTTACAAATATATTCAAGATAATGGTATTGATAAAGAAACACTTTTGTCGGATTTTTCCTTGCAATGGTTGGTAACAACTCCATTGTACAATATGGGCGAACACGCTTATAATTTATCAACGGAATATAAATTAAAACATAGCGAAATTTCTTGGAATATGATTGCGGGTTTGCGACATCGTCTTGTCCATGATTATGAAGGTATAAATTGGACTATAATTGCCGATGTGGTGTTCACAGAAATTCCTGTGTTGCTTGAACAATTAAAACCGCTTGTAGAGGACAGATGAGCTTTTTATAAGGGGGATGGATTTGGAACATGGAGGAAGAATATAAAGTGTCCTATAACAATCGCAACTTGCAAGTAAAATTTGCAGGTTGCGATTGTTTAATTTATTTTAAAAACAGTACCACCGTTGACAGAAGAATAAATTATGGTATAGTATGTATAGCATAAAAATCGGTGTTTAATCAAAAACGAAGTTGAGCGTTATGGAACAAAAAACAAATACTTTTGCCGCTTACGGGCAGATGGCAAAAATTGCCTTACCCGCCATGCTTGAAAGCCTTTTGACGGTCTTAATCGCCGTCGTTGACACAAAAATGATTGCGCCTCTAGGCGATAAAGCTATTTCTGCGGTTTCTCTCACCACGCAACCTAAAATATTTGTACTGTCCGTTTTCTTCGCTCTGAGCGCGGCGCTTTCCGTATTTATTGCCGTAGCCAAGGGAAAAAACAATGCGGACGAGGCGAAAAAATATCTGTTTTCAATATTAAAATTAGGTTTCGCCGCCGCTGTTGTTTTGGGCGCGGTTCTTTTCATATTCGCCCGCCCGGTGATGGAAATTGTCAGCAAACAAAAGGAAACCGTCGCGCTCTCCGCCGATTTCTTCGGCATCGTCATGGGGCTGATGGTTTTTCAAGTCGCCTCGGTCATACTAAACGGAGCGTTGCGCGGGCTTGGCAAAACCGACATAACCCTTGTCGCCGCCGTCGCTTTCGGCGCAACGGATATATGTTTCAATTACCTGTTAATCGAAGGCAATTTCGGTTTCCCGCGTTTGGAAGTGACGGGAAACGCTATTGCTACCGCGCTTGGCAGCGCGGCGGCTCTTTCGGTGAGTTTTATAGCCGTTAAACAAACGGAATTTCTGGAATTTGAGGGTTTTTTCAGGCATCGGTTTTTTAAATGCCCACAAATTTTATCCGAAATCAAATCAAAAGCAGGGAATATTGTTTTGGAAAATCTTGCGATGCGCGTTGGTTTTCTCCTCTCCGGCGTTGTCGTTTCACTGTTTCCCGCAACCGATACCGCCGTGTACTTTGTGGGAATGCTCCTTATGAATCTTTCCTTTGCCTGCGGCGACGGGCTTCAAAGCGCAACGACCGCGATTTTGGGGCAAAAAATCGGGGAAGGGGATGTAATTTCTGCCAAAAGACGCTTAATTCTCTTTCTAAAAGCGGGATTTATTGCGTCTATCACCCTCTCTTTCCTCTATATAATTTTTGCGGATAACTTTTTCGGCGCATATTTTAACAGCGCAGAAGCTGTGAACCAAGGTAAAATAGCCGCTTGCTTCGTAGCGGGCATCACTTTCTTTCAAATAGAGCGCATCATAATAACAGCCGCGCTTCGCGCCGCAGGTGAGATGAAACTTCCGAGACAAGCGGCGACCATCTGTGTGGCGGTTATAAACCCCGCCGCAAGTTTTATTTTAGCTTACGTCTTAAACTTAGGCGTTTTGGGAATATGGCAAGCCTCGCTGCTTACGCAAATTCTGTGGTTTACATTGATTGTTGTTAAGGGCAGAAAATGTTTTTAGTTCTATATGATATATTAGGAGAACAATCATGCTTATAAATTTTTCAAATCACCCCTATGAAACGTGGAACGACGATATGCGGCGGCGCGGCTTTTGTAACAAGAGATTTTAGTTTTCACGAGGCGTATCGTCTGGCGGAAGAATGCACAAAAAGCGCGAAAACTTGCGCAAAAAAACCACAAAATTTAATAAACGGCTATGCGGGAAATTGGATTGATTTTCAGATTTCTTCCATGCCAAATGCCGAAGAACTTACCGCGCTTCGCGAAAAAGCCTACTCTGCGGAGGGAATGCGCATGGATTTGCGCCCGTATTTCATGGACGGCGACAATACGCGCTCTTTTCTTTACCGCGGAGCGCTCCGACAAAAAGAATGCAAACCGCCGACGCTCGCTGAAAGCGGGGCAGGTTTTTTGCGCCTCCGTGGATTTTCCGCAAGAAAATTTCAATCTGATGGAATCTTTCTTCAAGGAAATTAAACATATCGGCATACGCGCGGATGATATTAGCGGCGAAGTCGAATGCAGTCTTACAATGGCAACTTATAAAAGTGAGGCGAAATTATCGACGCTATCTGATTATCACGCTTTAGACTATACTCTTGACATAATTTCCCCGCTCTGTATCCGGGTTCCCTACGACAGGGATCCGAATACTTTGCTTTATGCGCCGGGAGGGCTTATTCGCCGTGAGATTTGCGATAAAATCATTCCGAATGCAAATCTTACGATAACCAACGCCTATATCGTGGCAAACGGCAAGCGGCTTTTCCCGATGCCGCTCGCCATGGCGGTAATCAAGCTAAGTCCCGAAGAAATGCGCTATCGCCTTGCTCCCGGCAAAAAACCGAACCATTCAGAACAGCTCATCACCATAAACAACGCTTACACCCGTGATTTTGAGCAGGGTACGGCGCGTTATACCATTCCCAAAACAACGCGTATCACCGACAAAAACGGCAATGTTCACGACGCGCTCTCGTCGGGGCAAACGCTAAAAGGCGTAATTTACGGCAATGATAAAGATTTGCGAAAATTAGCCGATTACATTAAAGTTCGCGATTCTTTTATGCTTGGCGCCCATACGGACGAAGGCTACGGCGAAGTTCGGCTGAATTTTCTGGGACTTCGCGAAAAAAACCGTCCGTTGAAATTTTGGCAAGGCAGTTTGACGCGGTTTGTTTATCCGATACCGTTATCCTAAACGACAACGGCATACCCGCTTACGACGCAAACGCGCTAAAAACCGAAATTGAGCGAAAACTAAACGCGCCGAACACTTTGGAAATCGTCGGAAGATATACGGACGCGCTGAAGGATTTCGGCTTATACAACGACATAACGGGCAAGGGCGTTGTAAGACGCGCCATAAAAGCGGGTTCGACGGTACGATTTAGCGTCAAAGACGGGAATCCTATAGATATTTCCCCTATTATCCATACTTTCGTAGGCGAAGGAGTTGCAGACGGTTACGGCGAAATTGCCGTCTACCCCGCAAGGGGCGGATATTATCGCTTCACCGAGCGTATCGACCCCAATGAAAACTACGTCAAGATTTTATCTCCGCGAGAACTTATCATAGGCGACAAACTTATTCGCTATGTTCTGACTGAAGTTTTGAAAAAACGAGTAAAATTCCTAGCGTTTATCGACAGGGAAGATTACAAGTCAAATATGCCCGTTGACGAACTTAGCCCCAAGTTTATATTTGAGTTTTTAAAAGAAGAGTACGCAAAAAAAGAGGGCATACCCGAAAGGCTTCTCGTTGTAAGCCGTTACAGGTACACCGACGACGATATTTTGGAACTTGCCGATTACCGTATAAGTTTGCCTTAAGGAAACACTGCATAAATGAGTTTTAGGTATTTTCGAGAGATTTTTTTGTTAGACAAGGAAAAGTGACTGAAGGCGTAGCAACGCTACGTCGAAGGCACTTTGACGCAGTATAACGAAAAAAGATCCGAAAAGAGCAAAAGGAATTATGCAGTGTTCCCTTAATTTGCAATCGCAACCTGCGAAAGAAAATTTTGCGGGTTGCGATTTTCGTTTGGTTTTTTTATCGTAAATGTTAAGGTGGAAAACACTATCTATATATCGCCGTTAGCCTCTTTTTCCATAATTTCGTAAAGCGTCATCATCTCGTTAATGCGCCTTATATCTTCCCTGCTCATATTGCAAGATATATCCGCCCCGCCGTAATAGCGAACGGTTACGCTATTTGCGTTCCCTACCGCTTTTAGCATGGCGATAACCTGTTTATCCGCATCAAAAACATAACTTTCGGTTAAAGCTTCCGCTCCTTTTCCCAGTTTATCATGTCTTTTCGTACCGTCAAGCACAAATGCGTAAGTAACTCCATCCGCCGTAATGTCCAAATGGTCGCCGTGAATCCAACCGTAATTCGCGTCGTCTAAAGCCGAATAATAGTATATATCATGCTTTAAAGTTATAATTCCGTTTTGCTCCGCTATAAAAGGACGAAGATGTACGCCCGACATTTCCTTTCCTCTTTTGTGAGTATAAAAAGTTACTCCGCCTCTCGTAACTATCTTCATTTTTGCTTCAATGTCTTCTCTTAATTTTTCAAGACGTTCTCTTTCAGCCTTCTGTTTTCTCTCTTCTTCTTCCCTCTGTCTGCGCTCCTCTTCCTCTTTCTCTCTCTTTAACCTCTCCTCTTCTTCCTTTTTAGCCTGCGCCGCTAATCTTTCCTTTTCAATCTGTTCCGGCGTTTTAGTCGCCGCATCATACTCTGCCTGCGCAGCTGCGTGCTCCTGCGGCGCCTTTACTATCGAATAATAAACCGCTCCCCCTACCCCCATAAGGAGAAGATAAAGCACCACAAACACCAACACTATTTGTTTCGTAGTCATTACATTTCTCCTTACATCTAGCTTTTTCTTTTCTTTTTCTCTTTTTTGTAAAAAAGAGAAAAAGAAAAGAAACAAAAGAAATAGAGAAAAAACTTTAATAAAATTTAATCTACAAGTTTTATCAAAACTGTAACTTTAAGTTTATTAAAGTTTTTTCTTTCTCTTTTCTTTGTTACTTTCTTTTCTCTTTCTTTTTTTCAAAAAAGAAAGAGAAAAGAAAGTAAGAATTTAAGAATTTAAATTTCCATTACAATAGGCATAATCATGGGGCGGCGGCGGGTTTTTTCGTAGAGGTAACGACCCAGAGCATCGCGAACGTTGGTTTTTATTAAGGACCATTCGGGAACTTTTCTGCCTGCCGCTTCTTTTAGGGCCTGCTCGACTTTTTGTTTTGCGCCTCCCATCAGTTCTTCGGATTCTCTTACATAGACAAATCCGCGCGAAACGATGTCGGGACCTGAGATCACTTCGCCTGTGGCGTGATCCATGGCGACGACCACGATTAAAATGCCGTCTTGAGAAAGCTGACGGCGATCGCGAAGGACGATGTTGCCAACGTCGCCGACTCCTAAGCCGTCGACCATAACCATGCCGGCGGTAACTCGTCCCGCGACTGTTCCTGTGTCTCTTGTAAATTCAAGGACTTGCCCGTTTTCGCCTATAAAAATGTTTTCTTTGGGCATACCCATTTCTCGGGCAAGTTTGGCGTGCTGTACCAAATGATGATATTCGCCGTGCACGGGGATAAAGAATTTCGGGCGAATCAAATTGTGCATTAACTTTAATTCTTCACGGCTGGCGTGACCTGAAACATGGATTCCTTCGTTTCTGCCGTATATGACGTTTGCGCCTAATTTCATCAGGTTGTCAACGGTTTTCGCCACAAGTTTTTCATTGCCCGGAATTGGGGTGGCGGATATTATAACCGTATCGTCCGGCACTATGCCGACTTTTTTGTGATCCGATTGGGACATCCTGGTAAGGGCTGACATGGGTTCGCCTTGTGAACCTGTGGTTATTATGACGATGCGGCTCATGGGGTAATTGTTAATATCGTCAATGTCGATAATAGTACCTTCAGGCGCATGGATGTATCCAAGTTCAAGGGAAATCGTCACCACGTTCACCATGCTCCGACCTAAAATGGCGACTTTGCGCTTGTAGCGAACAGCTGTGTCTATAACTTGCTGAATACGGTGTACGTTTGAAGAAAAAGTCGCGACTATAATGCGCTGTCTTGCGCCGTGAAAAGCCTTGTCGAAAGCCGCGCCGACCGTGCGCTCGCTCTGGGTGTGACCGTCGTTTTCCGAGTTGGTGCTGTCGGCCATTAAAACCAATACGCCCTTGTTGCCTAAATCCGCAAATCTTCTAAAATCCGTCATTTTGCCGTCAATCGGCGTATAATCCAGCTTAAAGTCCCCCGTATGCACAATCATGCCCAAGGGAGTTTTGATGGAAAGTCCCACAGCGTCGGGGATACTGTGGTTTACCCTGATAAAGCCTACGCTAAAGCAACCAACGTTTATAATATCCCCTTGATTTACCCTGTGAAGATTTTTTGAATCCACGCCGTTTTCTTTTAAACGCCCTTCCAAAATACCAAGGGTAAGACGAGTGCCGTAAACGGGAACCGAAAATTGTTTTAATACAAAAGGCAGAGCGCCTATATGATCTTCGTGTCCGTGAGTTAAAACTATGGCTTTGATGCAATTTTTATTTTCCATTAGGTAAGTAATATCCGGGATAACCAAATCCACGCCCAGCATATCTTCTTCGGGGAACATAAGCCCGGAGTCTATTATGATAATCTCATCGTCAACGCGGATAACCGTCATGTTCTTGCCAATTTCGCCGAGACCGCCCAATGGTATAATCTGTAATTTTTGTTGTTTTGCCAAAAAGACACCTCCGTAAAAGGAAAAGGGAAAACTGTCTCAAAAAGTCTTTGCATCCCCGCCGAGCAAAGTGTTTTGAGAATCCCGTTCCACGTAAAATTTTTCCGAACCAAACCAGAAAGGCATACTATCCTTATTCATTTGTAATTCCCGCCACCGAACGCAGGCAAAAAACTAAGAGAAAGTAAAAAACCGTCCGTCCACAATTCGCTGATTTTATTGTAGCATTAAAACAAATATTTTGCAAAGTTTTTCTTAATAAAAAAGACTCTGTTAAGTTTGATAAATTCAAATTTAACAGAGTCTTTTTCGGATAAATTCAATCGTCGCTGAGCGAAGTTCTGGCGGGGACGGTGATTTTTTGCTCGTAGCATGAGAAGGCGTTTTCAATCAATTCGGATTTGGGCTTTGATGTAAAAGCGCTTACGATAGGAACCAAAACCAAACCCGCTACCATGGCGAGCACGCCCGCGTTAATTGGGGATTGGAACATCTCGGGGAAAAGGGGGCGAGCCAAAATATTTGCCGTCATAAGCGCTACGGCAAATATAAAGGAAACTAAGCAAGAGGCTTTTGTCACCCATTTAAAGTAAAGGGAATATAGGAACGGGGCAAGAAACGCTCCCGCCATGGCGCCCCACGATATGCCCATAAGTTGAGCGATAAAGTTTACCGAACTCTTGTATTGGATAAGGGCGAGAATCGCAGAGATTGCGATAAACACCACGATTAAAGCGCGAATGAGAAATACCTGACCGGTTTCCTTCATGTCTTTTATAAAATTGTCTTTGATAAGGTCTAGAGTAAGGGTAGAACTTGATACAATGACGAGAGACGAAAGGGTTGACATTGAAGCGGAAAGCACAAGGATGACGATAAGGGCTATCATGCCGTCGGAAAGTCCGGATAGCATGGTTGGGATGACAGAGTCAAATCCGTTCGCTTTTATGTCTATCTGATCGGAGAAAATCCGTCCGAAGCCGCCTAAAAAGTAGCAGCCTCCGGCAACCACAAAGGCGAATAAAGTTGAGATAACCGTGCCTTTTTGGATTGCTTGCTCATCTTTTATGGCGTAGAATTTTTGCACCATTTGAGGCAGTCCCCATGTGCCTAGGGACGTTAGTAACACCACAAAGAAAAGGTTTATGGGGTCGGGTCCGAAAAAGGAATTGAATATGCCGGGGGTTTGGGAAACGCTCGCGTCGTTCACCCGAGCAAGGGAGTCTAATGAAGCCGAAAGACCGCCTTTGGTTTCAAAGACCGCGTAAATAACGGCGACTATACCCACAAGCATGATAATTCCTTGAATAAAGTCGTTTATGGCAGTCGCAAGGTACCCTCCGGCGATAACGTAAACAGCGGTAAGTATCGCCATTAAGATAATGCAAACCGAGTAATCAAGATTAAACGCCATGCCGAACAACCTGGAAAGTCCGTTGTAGAGAGAGGCGGTATATGGTATCATAAAGATAAAAATAATAATGGCGGAGGCAATCTTTAGCCAACCCGAGCCAAAACGTGACATAAAGAACTGAGGCATGGTAGCCGACGATAAATGCCTTGTCATGATTCTGGTGCGTCTTCCGAGCAAGAACCAAGCGAGAAGCGAGCCTATAAGGGCGTTGCCGATACCTGCCCAAGTAGCTGCGATACCGTATTTCCAACCGAATTGTCCGGCGTAACCTACAAACACCACGGCGGAAAAATAAGAAGTGCCGTAAGCAAAAGCTGTGAGCCATGCGCCGACATTTCTGCCGCCAAGCACGAAACCTTCAACGTCTTTGGCGTGTTTGCGACAGTAAAATCCAATGCCAAGCAACACCGAAAAATACAACACCAACAGTAAAATTTTCATCTGTACACACCTTTTTATTCAAAGTAATTTATTTCGCCAAAAAATTCCTTCCAACTTTGGCAAATATCCTTGTGTCTAAGTTCAAGGAGTTCCGCAATCTGTCTTGCTTCTTTATCGTTCATTTTCCGACTTTGATGAGCGAGCTTTACTTTTCCGTTAGATAATAACCAAAACTTAGTATTGTCTGCGGCGGGCTTGAAGCCAATATGCACATGAACGGGTTCCAAGGGATTGCCTTCCCTAGCCGTAAAATACAAGCTGTATTCAAGAATCTGTCCTAAGTTTGGCATAAGCGTCCTCCGCCAATTCCCATATAATATCAGACTTCGACTTGATTCCGCTTACAATCAAATCCGCTTGTTGTTTCGGGAAACCGTCTATTTCTGCGTTGCCGTCGGGAAATATAATGCTGATGCTATCAAAACGCCTTTTTTCGTCGTTCCATTTTTCAGCGTAGACACGAACAAAATCATTGCCTTTGCTGTCACGCCTTATGTTGCTGTATACTATCTCTGTGCCGTCCGGATACGTCATAAGGGGGAACATCATAGCGAAGCGTCTCCTTTCCTTAAATTTTTGCAAAAAAAAATGGTGCGAATGGCGCGATTCGAACGCGCGACCTACTGCTTAGGAGGCAGTTGCTCTATCCTGCTGAGCTACATCCGCACGCAGATATAATAGCATAAAATTTAGTTTAATTCAATGAAAAGTTTTATTGAAGTTTAAAAAGTTTTATTGAAGTTTAAAAATTTAGACCAAAGTGTTACTATTCACAGGTAATACAAAAAGAAAAAATAGCGCTCTTCATGGTTGACCCCTCCGCCCTTCGGGCACCTCCCCTTTCAGGGGAGGCTCTCTGATTTCTCGTTTTGTGGATATATAATAGAAAAGTCGCCTTCACGTTGCCTCCCCTGAAAGGGGAGGGGGACCGCGAAGCGGTGGAGAGGTCGACCATGAACGGCACTAATTCACCTTTCGCACCACTATATTGTATTACTCGTGAATAGTAACACCAAAGTAAAAAAAGGCGCAAACCATAAAGGTTTGCGGCAGAGTGTAAACAAAATGGGTATGAATTTAATTCATACCCACTTCTCACGGCTAAAGTCAAGAGATTCCTTGGCGGGCGTCGCATCTCCCGCATCCCTCGGGTTGCCCCTGTCATACCATCGGCGTGTGGTCGCAACGAAGTTTACCACCTCAAAGAATCCCTATCCTTATCTGCACTATGATAACGAAAGGAAGTACCTCGGCAGGCGTGCCTTTCCCCTGCATTTCTTTTGCCCATTGCACACAGCATGTGGCGCGTGGCGACACGAACTCTCCACCTCAAAGTACTTCCACCCGTCGTATGCCTTGATTATATCATTTTCCCTCTGAACTGTAAAGTATTTTCTTATTTCGTAGATATTTATCCCATTTTTTCTGCTTTATTCTCAAAAAAGTAATTACAGAATTTTTGTAATCAGCGGGATCGTTCTTGATTTTCAAGCGTAATATCAACTCAAACAATTCCCTGTTGTCCTCAATGCGTTTTAATATAAATGCCGTATTGGGAAGGTTTGCCGCTAGTATATAGTCCGGGTGAGCTATTATTTCTGTCATATATCCTGCGAAACGCTCATAATCCTTCGGATGGTGATCTTTGATATGCTGTATTCTCTCATCCGTGATAATGACTTCATCCGTGGTTATGTCATCCGTGATGCAACTATACAAGGCTTTATTGATTTTTCCGATAAAATGCACATCTGTTCCCTCATCCTCAATTTTCTTATGCGCCATTATATCAGACGGCGGCATTTTCCGCAACCCGCTTTTGTCCCCGTCCACAAAGGCCGCTTTCCGGTCAGCATATTAAAAATGCAGGCGACGCTCATTTTTGCGTGCATGAATTTAAAGAAAATAGCGCTTTGGAAAAAGAAAGGAAGGGATAGTTTACTCAAAAACTATATTTTATTCCTCATTGTGTATAATTTCATACTAACAAAAATAAAACGGGTTTTCCTTATTTTTCGAGGAAAACCCGTTTTATCTACAGTCTGAGGCGCAAACCATAAAGGTTTGCGGCCTTCGTTTTTATTTTTGCAACGCTTTCCAAGCGTCGTTCGCATGAGATACGTAAAGATTTCTTATCGCTTTATTCTCGCCCAATCCATGAAGATAGGCGTCGACTTTGAATCCTGCCTTTTCCAAAATTTTCTTATGCGAATCGTCTTCGTTCCCCGCCATGTCGTTTGTGGCATGATCTCCCGCTACCATCATAATGGGAATTAAAGTTACCTTTTTTATCCCGTTCTTTTTAAGTTTCGGCATAACGGTTTCAAGATTCGGCCAGCCTTCAACCGTATATACGAAAACATTCTTATATCCCATATCGGAAAGTTTCGCTTGTATCACGGAATAATAGGCGTTAGCAGGTTGGGGCGTTCCATGCGCCATTAAGAGCACCGCATGATCTTTATCGAGATTGTTAAATTGCGGCGAGATTGCGTTTATAAATTCCGCCACATCATCGGCCTGCTCCTCTTGACCTTGCCAGTACATGAGAGGCGTGCCGATGGTCATTCTCTTGAAGGAATCTTTGAAGTTGTTGAAGACTCCTCTTTTATACGAATATTCTACGCCGGGGATAATATCTAAAGAAACAAGGGCGACTCTCGTATACCCTTCAGATTTTAACTTAGTCAGAGCCTCTTCCGGGGTTGGATAGGCGATGTTTTCCTTCTTTTTTATGCGGTCGATGATTATATGGGAAGTAAAGGCTGTCACGACTTTCACCCCGGGATGGCTTTTTTCGATATCCTTTACTGTGGCGTTTATTGTCTTTTCTCTCGTATCTTTATACGTTGTGCCAAAACTCATTACAAGTATCGCATCCTTATCGGGCGCGGATTTCATTTTTGAATTTTCATAAGTCAGCACACCGATTTGCGTTGCTTCGGTTAGAGCCGGAGTGGCGGTCTTTACCTCCGAACTTAGCTGATAAGCGGCGTAAGTTGGCGCAGAAAAGCCCAACGCCACAGAACACGCTAAAGACGCAATTAATAATCTTTTCAATTTTTTCATTATCAAACCTCCAAAAACGAGCGTTTTGTTTAACGCAAGATTTTACACTATGGATTATCCCATATAAGTCGGCAGTTGTCAATGAGTTATCATAAAACAGAAATACATTGAAAAAATTTTATCGTTGCTTTATAATAACCGTGTAAAGTGAGGTATGAAGAAATAAGAAATTTTGCGTAAGGAGAATTGTCATGGGAGAATTTACTTTTGTGGTGGAAAAACCTTGTCCCATTTGCGAAAAAACGACTCGCGTCACTAAGATAAAATCACGCATGATAGCGGATAAAACCGATGAGGATTTTTGCGTTCATTACAAGAATTTCAATCCGTATTTGTACAGGGTGTGGTACTGCGAACACTGCGGCTACGCAACGGACGAGAAGAATTTTTTGGATTCTCGCAATATGCCTGCCCGTAAGCGTAAAATTATCCGCGAATACCTGGAGGAAAAGAAAATTTCTCTTGAATTTACCGAAGAGCGCACGGTGCCTGATGCAGTCGCAGCCTATAAGCTTGCCATTCACTACGAGGAATTAATCGACGGCTCCTTAAACACCATAGCGACCCACTATCTTTCGATGGCTTGGATGTACCGCATACGGGGAGAATCCGAAAAAGAACGGGAAGCCATGAAGATGGCGGCGAAAAAATACGATCTGTCCTTGGTAAAAGAGCGTTACCCAATAGGCAAAATGACCGATAACGCCGTGCTTTATCTTATAGGCGCCATCTACTACCGCTTAGGCGAGTTTGAACACGCCGGGCAATATCTTTCCCGTATCATAGGCGACGGTCGCGCCAGAAGCGAAGACTCCAATATTTACAAAAAGGCTCGGGATCTCTGGCAAGATATTAAAGAAATGACGGAAAAACCTCCCGCAGAGAAAAAATAGTCGGGGATTTTTCGTTATGTGCAAATTTGGAGGAATTGGCGTTGTATCGGTTGATTTTAGCGTTTGTTCTGGCGTTTGTTGTTAGCGGCAATCTGTGCTTGGGGCAAAAATTAGAGGTTGAAAAAGCAATTATATATATACCCCACGACGATAGACCCATATCGATGGAGCAAACGGCGGACGTTGTCAAAAGAGCGGGGTACAGGATTATAATGCCGCCTCGAGAGTTTTTGGGGAATCGCAATTCCCTCGGAAATCCTGAGATGCTTTGGAAATGGTATGAAGCTGTTATGAAAAAAGCGTCAAAGGATAAGACCAAGGACATTGTGGCCTCCGTGGTGTCTTCCGACGCCATGTTGTACGGCAGTTTGGTCGCAAGCCGAAAACATTCCTTTACGGAGAAGGAATTGCTTTTTCGGGTAAAAAAGTTTAAAGAATTGAAAAAAAAATATCCGGACACTTTCTTGTACGTTTTCAGTTCCATTATGCGCACTCCGAAAAACGGCGCGGCGTCGGGACATATGGAGCCTGAATATTACGCAAGTTACGGAGAAGATATTTTTAGATATACGGCTCTAATCGACAAAAAGGAATCGGACGGGTTAAACGACAGGAATAAGCGGGAACTGGAGTTTTTAACTTCGATAATACCGAGAAAAGCCCTATATGATTGGCAGGTAAGAAGAAATAAGAATTTAAACGTCAATAAAGCGCTTATGGATTTGGCGAGAAGCAGTACCTTTGACTATTTGCTCCTGGGACGGGATGACAATGCGCCGTATTCCGCCACGCATCAGGAGAAACGCAAACTTATAAGTTACGGCGTTAATATATCAAAAGATACCGAGCGCACCGCGGCGGGCATCGACGAAGCCGGGATGTTGCTTCTGACTAGGGCGGTGCTTAAAGACAGGAATTTATCCCCCAATGTTTTCGTAAGGTATAACTGGGGGAGCGGTGAATTTGTGATACCTTCTTATTCGGACGAAGCGATAGATTATTCCGTTAACGACGCTATCGAAATCACCGGGGCAAATAGAGTTGACAACATAAAAGAAGCGAATTTGGTGCTTGCGGTAAATACCAATCCCAACGGAAAGACGGGGGATGCGGCATTATATTCCAACGACGGCGCAGCAAGAGAAGGCACAGGATATTTTGCCGAAACCATTGAGGAATATATAGACATGAAAAAACCCGTAGTTGTGGCGGATATTGCCCTTGCCAACGGGGCGGACAACGCGCTTATGGAGGCGTTAAAAAAGAGAGGGTTGCTCTTTAAACTTACGGGTTACGCCGGTTGGAACACAGCCACGAACAGCACGGGATTTGCCGTGGCTGCGGGGCTTTTGGCAAAAGATATGACGACGAGCGATAAGAACGCTCTGTTAAAGACGAGATACCTTGACGACTGGATGTATCAGGGAAACGTCAGAAATATAGTCGCCAGACAGCTTACATGGCTGAAGGGCGACGGGGTTTACGGCGCATTAAACGATAAAAAAGGTTGGGCGGAAGAGCGGGTGGCGAACATTATGGAGAGTTTCTTAAGGGAAGATTTACCCATGGTAAACATTAAGGACGTTGACATAACCCTTCCTTGGAACAGGATGTTTGAAGCCAATATAAGAACGAAATGATATTGAAAAGAAGTCTTTTTGACTTCTTTTTTTTACAATAAATACTTGGGGTGAGTGAAAATGAAAGGGAAGAGGATTTTATTGGTGGCGACCGGCGGCACCATAGCGGGAACAGGAGATATTAAGGGCAAATACGAGGCGGGGACGATACCCGGAAGCAGGTTGCTGGATTCGGTAAAGGATGCTTTTGATATAAACAGGGTGGAGGTGCAAGAACTCTTTTCCATAGACAGTAAAGACATGAATGAAAATATGTGGCAGGAAATTCTCATTTGCGTAAAAAATTTTCTGGCAAAGGACGATGCCGCGGGAGTCGTAATTACTCACGGTACGGATACGATGGCGGAGACGGCGTTCTTTTTGGAGTATACGCTAGATACGGATAAACCCGTCGTATTGACAGGCGCGATGCGACCGGCGTCTTCACTCTCGGCAGACGGTCCCATGAATTTGTGGAGTGCTTTATCGGTTGCCGACAATAAGGAGTCTAAGGGCAGAGGCGTTCTGGTGGTGATGAACGGGGAAATTCACAGCGCAGCCTATGTCGCAAAAATCATGCGAAACGATGTATCCGCATTTGCATCCGTAAACACAGGGGCGATAGGTTCCGTACTAAACGGGGACGTGCGATATTTCCTGCCAAAATCAAGACCCAAACATAAGATCTACAAAATAGAAAGGGAAAAGAAACTTCCCTTTGTGCCTATCATTTATTCTTACGCGGGGGACGACGGCGAAGTGGTAGGTTCGGTGCTTAGGTACGGGGCGAAAGGTCTTGTATACGCCGGTTTTGGCAGCGGTACTTTTTCAAAGTCGGTAAAAAATGCTTTGGACGAAGCGGTAAAAAAAGGCGTTAAGGTAATGATTTCTTCAAAAGTATTGAAGGGAAGGACGTTAACCGAAGATAAAAAATTTATGTCGGCGGATTTTTTAACGCCGGAACAGGCGAGAATTTTATTGCTGCTTAAAATAATGGACGATGTGTGAATAAAAGTTGCTTCACTATTTACTAAGTAATTCATAAACTTTTCCTTGCTTTTTTTTAGGGAATAATATATAACTTCTTATGTAGAGAAGAAAATCATAAATACGGAGAAAACTTTGAAAAAAACCAGTATAAAAAAGCAAACCTTTAATATTCTAATAGCTTGTTCGCTAATAACGCTAATCTTAGCTTCCGTGATTTTCGTTTACGGTATGTATACCATACGGTCAAATTCGCTTGACATAAGCGAAGACATTGGGAAATCCGCCGCAGAGAATTCGGGGGAGGCGCTTAAAACTCAAGCGAAAAGTATGCTCCTTCGCTCGGTGAACGAAAGAAGCGCCAGAATAGATATGATTTTTCAGCATCTAGGCGCAGAAATAAATATGCTTGCGGAGGAAATGACAGAGATAACTTCTCATCCGGAACGGTATTTGGGAAAAAGTGTCGAAGAGCCTAAGAAAGAGAATGCGGGAAAACTTGTGACGCAGCTTCGTTACGCTCCCAACGTTAATGCTGACGATCCTTCGCTACAAAAACAGATAGCTTCCGCCGCCAATATAGGAGGTTGGCTAAAGAAAATATACAATGAAAACGATATGCTCGTTTCGACCTATGTGGCCAGCGCATCCGGGTTTACAATCACGGCTGATAAAAGGAGTGAAATGAAATTTAAGGAAGGCGCGAACTTTCCGACTCGAATGGATTTTAGGAAACGTCCTTGGTATAAAGACACCGTTAAATTTAACGGTCTTCTCTTTTCTGATATATACACGGATGCGTTAACGCCCAATCGCGCCATTACCTGCGCTACTCCGTATTATAATGCGAAGGGTGAGATTGCGGGAGTTGTCGGCGCAGGTATGTTTTTATCGCATATAAATACCATCGTGCTTTCAACCAAAATAGGAGTCAGCGGTTATGGTTTTATAATAAAAAAAGACGGGCGCGTGCTGTTTTCGCCTAAGGCTTTCGGAGATTTAAAAGTTGCGGCAAGCGATGAAAAAAGCCTGTTTGAAGCAAAAGACGAATCCCTTCGTATGGTGGCCAAACATATGGTTGATGGCGAAGTTGGGGTTACGGAGGCTGTTGTAGACGGCTCTCCATGCTATATAGCTTATGCGCCGCTGCGCACCATGAAGGCAAGTTTCGGCGTTGTGATGGAACAGGCGGAAATAACGGCGTCTGCGGCAGCAAACGAAGAAGTTATAAAAGAGAGTACTTCAAATTTTATTCTATCCCTGAACCATTCGATTTATATTACCTTTATCGCCGCTATATTTGTCATGATTATCATAATTATAATCGTGTCTTTAGTGAGCGATTATCTCGCCAATCGCCTGGTACACCCGATGCTGGTGCTTAACGACGGCGTAAAAGAAATTGCCGATGGCAATTTAGATAAAAAACTTGCCGTTTCTTCGGTGGAAGAAATCGACTTAGTGGCTCAAAGCTTCAATCTTATGACGGATGAGCTTAAAGAGCAGATGGAAAACCTAAAAACAGCGACAAAGGAAAAAGAACGCATTTCTACGGAATTATCGGTTGCCACAAACATTCAGGAAAGTATGTTGCCAAATAAATTTCCCGCTTTTCCGGATATTGATGAATTTGACATCTACGCTTCAATGCACGCGGCAAAACAGGTGGGCGGCGATTTCTACGACTTTTACATGGTCGACAGCCGCCACCTTATGATAACTATAGCGGACGTGTCCGGCAAAGGCGTGCCTGCGGCGCTCTTTATGGTGGTGTCAAAGACTGTTCTGCAAAATTACGCTCTGGCGATAAACGGCAGAATCAGTTTGCCGGAGCTTATCAGCCATGTAAACGACAGATTGGTAACGAACAACGACGCAATGATGTTTGTTACGGCTTTTGTCGGGCTGGTGGATTTGGATACGGGGCTTTTTACTTATGTGAATGCGGGGCATAACCCGCCGCTTATATATAGAAAAAAAGACGACGAATATTCCTATTTAAAGGTCAAGAGGAACTTCGTGCTGGCGGGAATGGACGAATTGTCGTTTGTGGGACAGGAAATAAAGTTAGACCCCGGGGATAAGCTTTATTTATACACCGACGGCGTAACAGAGGCGTTATCGCCCACAGACGAACTCTTTGGGGAAGAACGGCTTATAGAAACGCTTAACCGAGAGGACGTAAAAAAATCCTCCGTAAAGGAAACTCAGGAAAAAGTGAAAGAAGCCCTACAGGCTCATGTAAAAACAAGGGAGCAGTCGGACGATATTACGCAACTGACGCTTGTTTATAACGGGAAAGGGAGTGATCAAATGGCAATGCAAGAAGTTAAGTCGCTTACTGTTCCGGCGGAGCTTGACGAACTTACGAAAGTACAGGATTTTGTGGAGGAAATCATCGAGTCTCTGTCGGCGTCAAGCGCAGAACTCATGCAAACTCTGCTTTCCGTTGAAGAAATTTTTGTCAATATCGCAAGTTATGCTTATCAAGGTGAAAAAGGAAATGCGACGGTTAAGGTAAAAACTCTCGAGCCAAAGGGTATTGAAATTACATTTGTAGACAAGGGCGCTTATTATGACCCGTTGAAAAGGGCTGATCCTGATGTCACGGCAAAGGCGGAGGACAGAGAAATAGGAGGGCTTGGAATTTTCCTCGTAAAGAAGAACATGGACGAGCTTGAGTATGAATATGAGGACGGCGAAAACCGCTTCACGATGAGAAAGTATTTTAAAAAAGGTTAGGGGATAGGATGAATATTACCGTGTATCTTGGTTCTTTCAACGGTAAATTCAAGGTTTATAAGGACGCTGTCAGGAAACTTGGATATTTTATAGGCGAGAATAATCACACCCTTATCTACGGGGGGAGCACCGTAGGACTTATGGGGACTCTTGCGGACAGCGCGCTTGAAAAAGGCGGCAAGGTCATAGGAGTGGAGCCGAGATTTTTCGTGGAAGCTGAAGTGCAGCACGAGGGCATAACGGAACTGATAGTTACGGAAACAATGGCTGAGAGAAAGGGAATTTTAATAGAAATGGGAGACGTTTTCGTTGCGTTTCCCGGCGGGCTTGGCACATTGGAGGAAATAACGGAACTTATGACGCTGAATAAAGTAGGCGTTATAAAAAAACCTTTCTATTTCTTAAATATCAACGATTATTATGAGCCGCTGAAAAAATTTTTCAAGCAAATGGTTGACGAAGGTTTTTTGGAACGAGAATTTTACGATTCCATAAAATTTTTGCCTTCGGTGGAAGAATTAGAAAAACAAATAAGAAAAATACATAACAAATAGTTACTATTCACGGGTAATACAACATAGCGGTGCGAAAGGTGGATTAGTGCCGTTCACAAAACCCCTCCACCGCTTCGCGGTCCCCCTCCCCTTTCAGGGGAGGCAACGTGAAGGCGACTTTTCTATTATATATCCACAAAATGAGAAATCAGAGAGCCTCCCCTGAAAGGGGAGGTGCCCGAAGGGCGGAGAGGTTGACCATGAAGAGCGCTATTTTTCTTTTTTTACTACCCGTGAATAGTAACAACAAATAAAATAAAAAATAAAAGTTCACCACAAGACTATAAGTTAAAGTCACCCGGGAGTCCAGAGGGCGAATGCCCTTTGGCGGGGTCAAGGGGCAGCGCCCCTTGTGGGGTTTGGGGCGAAGCCCCAACAGAAATGGAGAGTGAAAAATGGAGTCGATGGTAAAAGATATGGCGCTGGCGCCTTCGGGGGAAGACAAGATAAATTGGGTGAAAAATTTCATGCCGGTGATGCGGGCGATAGACGAGGAGTACTCAAAGACGAAGCCTTTTGCGGGAAAGACTATCGTGATAACGCTGCATTTAGAGGCAAAGACCGCGTATATGGCGCAGGTTTTCATGCACGCAGGCGCTAAAGTGGCGGTGACGGGGAGCAATCCCCTTTCGACGCAGGACGACGTTGCGGCGGCGTTGGCAAAATCCGGGGTGTATGTTTTTGCAACCCACGGATGCACAAGCGAAGAATACGATATGTACATAAACAAGGCTTTGGATTTGGAGCCTGATTTTGTAATGGACGACGGCGGCGATACGGTGCATATGCTCCATACTAAGCGCCGCGAGTTGTTGCCTAAAATTTTGGGCGGTTCGGAAGAAACCACTACGGGAGTAATTCGGCTTCGGGCGCTTGAGAAAGCGGGTGAATTGGAATTTCCGATGATAGCCGCAAACGACGCCTATTGCAAATTCCTGTTTGACAACAGATACGGCACGGGACAGTCTACTTGGGACGGCATTATGCGCACCACCAATCTTGTGATAAGCGGGAAGACCGTGGTTATAGCCGGTTACGGTTGGTGCGGCAAAGGCGGCGCCATGAGAGCCAAAGGGCTTGGCGCAAATGTTGTCATTACTGAAGTTGATCCGATAAAGGCGATTGAAGCTGTGTTCGACGGTTTTAGAGTCATGCCTATGGACGAGGCGGCAAAAATCGGCGATATCTTTTTAACGCTGACCGGGGATAAGGACGTTATTGTCGATCGTCATTTTAAAGTGATGAAAGACGGCGCAATGATGGCAAATTCCGGGCATTTCGACGTTGAGATAAACATTCCCCAGCTTGAAGCCTTGAGCGTTTCCAGAAAAACCGTCAGAAACAATATTGAGGAGTTTAAACAAAAGGACGGCAGAAAACTCTATCTCTTGGCGGAAGGTCGCCTCGTAAATTTGGCGGCGGGCGACGGGCATCCCGCGGAGATAATGGACTTATCCTTTGCGGTGCAGTTCTTCTCTGCGCTCCATATCGTGAACCACTATAAAGAACTCTCTAAAGGCGTGCATTTAATGCCCGAAGAAATCAACACCAAAATAGCCGAAATGAAACTTGCGTCAATCGGCGTCACCATCGACACGTTGACGGAAGAACAGGCTAAGTATTTGGCGTTGAATTAAAAATTTTACTTTCTTTTTCTCTTTTCTTTTTTGTAAAAAAGAAAAGAGAAAAAGAAAGTAACAAAGAAAAAGAGAAAAGAAAAAACTTTAATAAAAATTTTTTTCTTTTGAGTAAATTGTTTCGTGAAAGGCAAACATGAACATACTTATAAAAAATGTCGCGACGTTTTTGCCTACGGGGGAAGTTGCGACAAAGAACATATTTATAGAAGAAAACAGAATAGAGGGACTTTACGATGAGCTTCCCGCAGATTTTAAGGTAGACACCATAATAGACGGGACGGATAAATTCGCCGTTCCCGGGCTTATTAACGCCCATACGCACGCTTCAATGACACTTCTTAGAAGTTATGCGGATGATATGGCGCTTATGTCTTGGCTTACCGAAAAAATTTGGCCGGTTGAAGATAAGATGACGGCGGACGATCTCTATTGGGGCGCCATGCTTGCCGCTATTGAGATGATAAAGTCGGGTACAACGGCTTTTGCCGATATGTACGGACCTTTTGTTGACAGCATAGCTAAAGCCGTTATAGATTCGGGACTCCGCGCATCTCTCGCAAGGGGTATTGTGGCGGTTGCGCCCGGCGCAGACGAAAAACTTGAGGATAGCGTAAGACTTTACAATACTTATAATAATGCGGAGAATGGGCGGTTGACCGTGATGTTGAGTCCCCATTCACTTTATACCTGTCCGCCTGAGTTCTTGAAAAAAATGGCGGATACCGCAGGCAAAATCGGCGCGGAAATTCATACCCATATGTCGGAGACGGAGGGGGAAGTGAGCGATTGCCTGAAAAATTACGGCAAACGTCCCTTTGCCCATGTGGAGTCAACGGGAATTTTCGACAACGGTACCCTTGCCGCTCACGGTGTGCATTTAAACGATGAGGATATCGAGATTATAAAGAAGCATAATATCCGCATCGTTCATAATCCCGGCAGCAATTTGAAGCTTGCGTCGGGTGTTGCGCCCGTCGCAAGACTTTTGAACGAGGGAGTAACCGTCGCTCTGGGTACTGACGGGGCGTCCAGCAACAATAATTTGGATATGCTTGAGGAAATGCGGCTTGCTGCGCTTTTGGGCAAGGTTGAAAGCAAAAATCCCGAAGCCGTGCCGGCGCTTACCGCAATAAAAATGGCAACGGAAAACGGAGCCGTTGCCGCAGGATTAAAAGATGTGGGCAAGCTTGAAGTCGGATATAAAGCCGATATTACGCTTTACGATATGAGAGGCGCAAATTGGCGGCCAAGGTTTAATCCTCTGTCGCTCTTGGTGTATTCCGCAAATGCGGGAGATACGGATACTGTCATCGTTGACGGAAAAATTTTAATGGAGAATAAGACTCTTACGACCATTGACGAAGAAAAAGTTTATTTTGAAGTGGAAAAAGCGGTTGAAAGGTTAATTGGTTGATATGTGCCTTTCAAGACGGAAATTTTTGGAGCGCTCATTACGAGCGCTTCTGTTTTTGGGCGTTGATTTTTTATTTCCCGATCACCTTCGACCAAGAGCGGAAGCTGCCGAAATATATTTTGACGGCTCGCATCCAATTCAAGATTATCTCTTAAAACTTTCCGCATCTCACCTAAGAGCCGTAATTACAAAAGATTCCGCCCATGAAGCTATGATTATGTGCCAATCAGACAAACCCTTAAAAAAACTTATGGTGGAAATCGGGCGGATGTCTGAAGATAGATTGACTTGGTTCGGCGCAACGGAAGAAAAACTGACGCTGGGCGGGGCGAGCGTATATATTTATTCTTCGCCGATAAAGGGACTTGAGGAAAACGCGGTTTACCGTTACCGATTTGTTGCGGATGACGCCGCAAGCGATTGGGGCGAACTTGCCACCTTCGTTTCGGATAAAACGGAAGCTATCGTATTTACCGATTCGCAATGCGGCGGTGATTACAGCGATTGGTACAAGACTTTTAACTCTGCGGTTAATCGTCATAAGAACGCAAAATTAGCGATAAATTTAGGCGACATAGTGGATAACGGCGAGGCGCTTTGGCATTGGGAAGGCTGGTACAAGGGTATAGAGGAAAATTTAAGAAAGCGCATTTTTGCGCCGATAATCGGAAATCACGAGTGCTACAGTTTAAAATGGAAATATTGTCTGCCGAAAGGTTTTTTGGGGCAGTTTAAAACTCCCGCGAACAACAGCGAAAAATTTGAGGGGTATTATTATTCCTTCGACTACGGTCCCGTTCATTTTATTGCGTTAAACAATAATTTTCTGGAGATAGACCCAAATCTTCCGGGACTTTTGGAGGAAGAACTAATTTGGCTTGAAAAGGATGCGATTGCAAGCGATAAACCTTGGAAGATTGTCCTGATGCATAAGGATATTTTGGCATATAACGAATACAACGCTTATACCAACGATTACGGCGGGTTAAACGATATTGCCCACGATTTTATGGGCGTATTCGACAAACTCAATATCGACCTTGTTTTAACGGGACATATGCACGTTTACAGAAATAGGGGGCATATATATAATTTTTTGCCTTCGGATAAGGGACCGTATTACATTCTATGCGGCCTTTCCGGCAACGCTCGTTATGATGTGCCGAAAGATGAAACATTTGACAAAGTTGTTTTGCAGGGAAAAGAAACTGACAACTATTTGCATTTGACGGCGACAAAAGAGGAACTCTCGCTTGTTTGCTATTTGTCTGACGGCAAGATTTTAGATGAAGTAACCTTGAGAAAATAATTTTTCAAATAAATTCAACAGGGAGTCCAGAGGGCTGCGCCCTTTGGCAGGGTCAAGGGGCAGCGCCCCTTGTGGGGTTTGGGGCGAAGCCCCGACAAAGAAGCCCCGACTATAAAGAGAATTTGACATGAAAGGTTTCCTGCTATATGATAGACGAAAGGGGTGAACGTCTTGTCGAATTTGCTTTCAAATATAAAAGATCCTGCGGCGTTAAAGAATATGAGCGTGAAGGAATTGAATGCGCTTGCTGAGGAAATTAGGGAATATATCATAGAAACCGTATCAAAGACAGGCGGACACCTTGCGCCCAGTCTTGGCGCAGTGGAACTTATTATTGCGCTGCACAGCGTGTTTTCCGCGCCAACGGATAAGATTATATTTGACGTGGGGCATCAGGCGTATGCCCATAAGATTTTGACGGGGCGGTACGAAGGCTTTAAAAAATTGAGGCAAAAGGGCGGGGTCAGCGGATTTCCCAAAAGAAGCGAATCGCCTTACGACGCTTTTGGCGTAGGTCACGCGTCTACTTCGGTTTCGGCGGCTTTAGGCATGGCGATAGCAAGGGATATAAAAGGCGAGAACCATCATGTGGTTGCCGTGGTGGGAGACGGCGCATTTACCGGCGGAGAGGTTTTTGAAGCGTTAAATCAAGCGGGCGCGTTGCACAAGAATTTGATAGTGGTTTTAAACGATAACGAACGATCCATAGAGAAAAACGTGGGGGCGATTTCGGAGTATCTTTCGGAAATTCGCCTGATGCCGGAATACCACAAAGCAAAATTCGAAGCGGAAAAATTTTTAAAAAGCATCCCAAGCTTGGGCGAACGGATGATGCAAGTCGCCTACGATATAAAAAACGGCATCAAGTCGTTTTTTATCCCCGGCGACATCTTTGACGATTTGGGATTTCAATATATAGGACCCCTGCACGGACACGATATAGCGGGATTGCAGACGGTTTTTGCTAAGGTGAAGAAAATCGAAGGTCCCATACTTATTCACGTTATAACGAAAAAGGGCAAGGGATATGAGCCGGCGGAAAAGAATCCGGGAATGTTCCACGGCATAGGAAAATTTGACGTAACTACGGGAGAGGCGCTTAAAACTCCGGATAAACGCCCTTCGTACACGGAAGTTTTCGGTAAAACGCTGATAGAATTGGCGAAAAAAGACGAAAGCATTGTGGCGATAACAGCGGCTATGCCTGCGGGGACGGGATTAAAAGCTTTTCAGAAGGAATTTCCCGAAAGATTTTTCGATGTGGGGATAGCGGAAGAACACGCTATGACATTAGCCGCAGGGTTAGCCTCGGAGGGTATGCACCCCGTCGTTGCTGTGTATTCTACATTTATGCAACGAGCATACGACCAAATTTTACACGACGTATGTTTGCAGAATTTGCCCGTAACCCTTGCTTTGGATCGAGCGGGTTTAGTGGGGGAAGACGGTCCGACTCATCACGGGGTGTTTGATTTTTCATATCTCAGGCATATACCAAACATTGCGATAGTTGCGCCTAAAGACGAAAACGAACTTAGGCAGATGATGTGTTTTGCGCTGAAATCGAACTTTCCCGTTGCTGTACGTTATCCAAGGGGCAAAGCCGTAGGCGTTCCCGTCGATGAGGACTTTTCGGAAATTCCGATTGGTAAAGCGGAAATTTTGTCCGACGTGGGCGATATTGCCCTCTTAGCCGTGGGAACCATGGTGGAGGAAGCGAAAAAAGCGAGAAGCATTTTGAGCAAGCGGGGAATATTTGCCTCCGTCGCCAATATGCGTTTTGTAAAGCCCTTTGATAAGGATCTCCTGTTAAAATGGTCCAAAAGCAAAAGACTTTTCGTAACCCTCGAAGAAAATGCGTTGGCGGGAGGATTTGGCAGCGCAGTCAGCGAATGGATGCACGATGAAAATATAAATATTCCTCTTTTAAGGTTTGGGATTGAGGATAAATTTGTAATTCACGCAAGTCGGAGCGAACTTTTTGAAATGCTTGGTTTAACCCCTGAAAAAATCGCCGATAGAATTGAAGGTTTTTGCAAGGAGGCGTCGATATGAGAGAAATCGTAAACGGAAGAATGGTAATGCCCGAAGAGCCTAAGGGTTCGGCAAGAAAAATCCGTTCGCCCCAAGAGATTATGGCAAGGTACAATTTAAAACTAAATCAATACAAGGAATTAAGAATGCACGGCGAAACTCCCGGCAATCACGAACAGATAGTAATGATATACTCCGAAATAAAAGCCTTGGGCTGGATTTTAGGCAAGGACGAAAAAACCATTATAAAAGAATCTTGCGTGTAAGTTCCTTCTTTCTTTTTCTCTTTTCTTTTTTGTAAAAAAGAAAAGAGAAAAAGAAAGAAGCAAAGAAAAAGAGAAAAGAAAAAACTTTAATAAGTGGTTTTGACTCGACATGAAGTTTTTTCGCTAAACTGGCAGTTATCGTAACCGGGAGTCCAGAGGGCAATGCCCTTTGGCGGGTGCAGGGCGGCGCCCTGCTGGGGTTTGGGGCGAAGCCCCAACAAAAAAAGGAGCGGCGATATGATTTATGTGATACCGGCGAATACGGATAAGAATGAGGTGCGAAAGATTTTGACGGCGCATCCGGAGATACGTTTTGTGTCCCTTATGGGCGTTGATATGGCGGGGAATGATACGGACGAAAAAATTCCCATGCACATTTTTTTGGACGATATGGATGATTTTTATGCGGGACGAGCCGTGCAGACGGACGGATCCTCCGTGTCCTTGACGGGGATAGTCACCATAAACAACGCCAAGGTGGATATGCCCATAGATCCTTCCGTGAATTGGTTCGTGGATTACAATATGGAAAATTATGACGAGGAGACGGGGCATCCTATAGGGACGCTTAGAATCCCCGCCTTTTTGATACATAACGGGAAACGTGTGGATTCACGTTCCGTATTGGCTGATACCTTGCTTCATGTTAAAGACGAGATATTAGAGCTTTGCCGTACGCATTCGAAAATTTCAGGTTTGGAGTCCATCAACGGCGAAGACGTAGTGGATATTGAGTTTACATCCGCCACGGAACTTGAATTTTGGGTGAAAACTCCGCTTGAGGAAGCGAGCATTGAAGAGATGAGCGCAAGTCAGGTAATGCAGGAGCAGTACTGGGAACGCACTCATGGAGCTGTTCGGACGGCGCTTGAAAACTGCATTATGGAGCTTGACAAATACGGTCTCAACGTTGAGATGGGGCATAAGGAAGTAGGCGGCTTAAAGGCGCAGATGGACGAAAGCGGCCGCATGACCCATGTTTGCGAACAGATTGAAATAGATTGGAAATTTTCTAACGCATTGCAAGCGGCGGATAATGAACTTTTTGTCAGAACGGTTGTAAGGGAAACCTTTAGGGGAATAGGTTTAGAGGTAAACTTTAAGGCGAAACCCATGATAGGCCTTGCGGGCAACGGCGAACACACGCATATCGGCATGGCTGCCGTTACAAAGGACGGTAAGCGGCATAATTTGTTTTCGGCGGACGAGCCTAAAAAGGATTTTATGAGCGCCATAGGTTACGGCGCAATGATGGGACTTCTCAAAAATTACGAGGTAATAAACCCATTCGTATCCGCGACAAACGACGCTTTCAACAGATTAAAACCGGGATTTGAAGCGCCTATCTGCGTTGTAACGTCGTTG
The DNA here is from genome assembly GCA_017634675.1 of Selenomonadaceae bacterium. Taxonomy (GTDB): domain Bacteria; phylum Bacillota; class Negativicutes; order Selenomonadales; family Selenomonadaceae; genus RGIG9201. The sequence goes on from JAGBMX010000066.1 coordinate 59,908, forward strand.
GGGCATACGCCGGAGGTGCCGAGTCGCAACCGCACCATTTTAACGGGGCTTATCCGAGATATAAAAAATCCATACGCCACGAGATTCGAACTTAGGGCTTGCAATCCTTACACAAACACCTACCTTGCGTTGGCAGCTATTTATTCTGCTGTATTAGACGGAGTTTCTTGCGCGGTAAATCACACTACCGATGAGCTTTTGAACGAGCTTTCGAAGAAAGCGGGGGACGAGGGCTTTTATCTTGAAAAAGGCAGGGCGTACCGCAGCGAAGAAGATGTGTTCGAGTTTTACAGCGCCGAAGAACGGGATAGATTGTTCGGGCATCCGCCTGCGACTGTTTGGGAGAACATGGAAAATTTTGCGAAAAATCCCGATAAAAAGCAGGTTTTGATGAGGGGCGGCGCGCTTAACGAAACTATCATCAACGCTTTTTCAAGCGGCGCATTGCTTCGTTGGAAAACAGAGCTTATAGCGAGGATAATCCCCGCAAACCGCGATATTGTAAGGAAGTGTAAAGAGATAACAAGCGACCTTACGACGGATCAAGACGCTTATATGTGGAACAAAATTTCAGCGCTCAGAGCGCATCTCGCCAAGGACGGCATAGACGAAAAAAGCCTCTTTACGAGGCTGAAAACCGCATTGACCGAAGGCGATTACGAAACCGCATCAAAACTTCAAATCGAAATGTATGAAAAGATGGAAGAATTAAAGGCGCTTTACGATTTGTATGCGAAAAATATGATATAACAAGACTAGATGTCCCCCACCTCTTAGGTGGGGGTTCTATATCGGAAGAAAGGCGGGAGTTTAAATCTCCCGCCTCTCGGACGTCTTGTTGAAATGCTGACGTATGTAGTTTTTTCTTCTGGCGAAGAAAAAACTTGAATTAAGGCATTTTAAAA
>JAGBMX010000067.1 GCA_017634675.1 Selenomonadaceae bacterium
AATCACCCAATTTACAAATATCTCTAAAAGTGGTATAATTATCGCCGACGGTACAGAAGGAGCGGCGCAAATGACAGAAATTCACTATCTTTGCAAAATTGATAAAAATTTATATAGCGTGGTTACGCCTGACATAACGACTGATGAGGTTATTATATCGGAGGAGCGAATTTTTCACATAAAAGAACATCACCCGGGCGATTATGAAAAATATAAACAGTATATGACCAGAGCCATTACCGAGCCGGATTATATTCTTGAAGCCAATCTGCCTTCAACAGCTATGATTTTAAAAGAAATTGAAGAAAACGGAAGTAAAATAAAATTGATTCTTCGTTTAAAAACATCGACCGACGCAGCCGATTTAAAAAATTCTGTAATTACCTTTCAAAAGGTAAACGATAAGCGTTATAACCGCTATTTGAGAAACGGAAAAATACTTTACAGAAAGAAATAAATTTTGTATAATAAGCGTAACAATATGAGTCCTTTGAGGTGGTAAATTTCGCGGCGACCACACGCCGACGGCACGACAGGGGAACCCCGAGTAGATGCAGGAGAATGCCGCGCCTGCCAAAGGACTCTTTTGTATTTGTTATTTTAAACGCCCGATGTTCGCGGGCGTTTTTTTATTTCGTCACCATCTCCCTATACAACCCAAACAGCTCCACCATTACGGCTCTGTCATTCGCAAAATCGTTGCTGTTCACGAAAAAATTTATCATCTTCGGAAGATATGCGCTAAAGGCTAGGTTGCCACCTCTCCACCGCTTCGCGGTCCCCCTCCCCTTTCAGGGGAGGCACTAGAGAGGAAACTTTTCTCAATATATCCACAAAAGCGAAAATTCGAGAGCCTCCCCTGAAAGGGGAGGTGCCCGAAGGGCGGAGGGGTCGACCATGAAGAGCACTACCTCACCTGTTATTTCAAACTTCTTTCTTCACCATCTCCCTATACAACTTGAAAAGCTCCGCCACGCACCCCGCTTCCGTCATCTTTGCATCAAACCCATACGCTGCCATAACGGCTCTGTCGTTTGCTTGATGCGCCTCGCGCAACTCTTTTGGCATAAGGGTTTCGTCGTATAAATCCGCCAAACTTGAATCGGGGTAGAGTTTTCTAGCGTCAAGTATTTGAGCCGCCGTCTTTTCTATGGCGGCTTTTTGTTTGTCCGTAGCGTTTGGCCATGGGAAGTTGTTGTATACGATTGTGTTTGAATAACTATAATCGCTTTTTAATCTACCTGCGACAGTCCTCATCCACGCCATGTGAACATTGGAAGTCAAAACACCAAAATGATACAAACTTCCGTTAGGTATCATAAATAGTTTGTTTCCAGCTATCACATCTGCTTTTAAATAATCCATTGGAATATATCGGCGGCTTTCTGAAGAAACTACAGGAATTGCTATATAATTCGTCTTACATTCTTTTATCTCATCAAACAACATGGGCGTTTCAGCCTTTTTTCTGGTTGCGGCTTTCTTGCTTTTAAGCCTAAAATTCTTCACAGCTTCAACCCTTTTTAAAATATGCGGGCATTTTCTTATTTCAGCGGGGCTGACTCCCACAAGCCATAGGCAATATCTCGGTTTCCTGTCGATAAAATCCTTCCCCATCATAAAGGGACGAATAAATTTTTCGGCTTTAGGCTCAATCTTTAAAAATTCCCGTTTTTCTTCTTCAGTAAGAACCAAATTCCCGTCGTCCGTCGGCTGACTTCCCCGCATCATCGGCAATGCGCCGCTACATATCGGCTCGTTTTTCTTTTCTATAAAAATTGTTTCGCTTGCAAGCAAATAGGGATTTATATTTTCCACAAATTGCATTTTATTCCCTGAATAAAGCCTGCGTTTTTCGGTTGAAGGCTTTGCGCCAAATCCGACAATAACGCAGTGGACATGAGCTTTTTCGTTTGATTCGCTGTCCCAGCGAAATGTCTGATAAGCAAAATTTATGTTGACCGAATATTTTTCTATTAAAGGCTTCCAAATAACAGCCACCTGTTCGCCTTGCGTAATCGAATTTGTAGAAACAAATGCGGTGACAATATCGGTTTTGTAGATAAAGGCGGCGGCTTTAAAATACCAAGCCGCAACATAGTCCAAATTTTTGGCTGAAAGTCCCGTTGCAAATTTTATATCTTCCTTTTGAGATGGGTTTTGAAACGAATACCCCACAAAGGGCGGGTTCCCCATAATAAACGAGCATTTGCTTTTGGGCAAAACATCTTCCCAGTTCATTCTAAGCGCATTGCCTTCAATTATGTTTGTGTAGCTTTTTAACGGCAGAAAATCAAGCTCTTTATGAATAATGTTCTCCGTGTCTTGCATGGCTTGGCTTTCCGCTATCCATAGAGCGGTTTTCGATACCGTCACCGCAAAATCGTTTATCTCTATGCCGTAAAATTGGTTTATCTTTACCTTTATAGGGTCAAATTCCCCGCCGAAATCAAGCGCCATATTGCCGCCGTACATTTCGCTCAAGACGGCGTTTTCAAGTTTTCTGAGGGAAATATAACTCTCCGTCAAGAAATTGCCGCTGCCGCAGGCGGGGTCTAGGAAGGAGAGCGACGCTAACTTTTGCTGAAACTCGAAGAAATTCCGCCGCCTAGCCTTAGCGTTCGTCTGGGATTTTGTCTTTTCAAACTCGCTTTTTAAAGAATCATAAAAAAGCGGATCGATAACCTTGTGGATATTTTGAATACTGGTGTAGTGCATACCGCCTTTGCGCCTTGTCTCGGGGTTTAGGGTGGATTCAAAGACCGCGCCGAAGATGGTGGGGGATATGCCGCTCCAGTCAAAATTAAGGCTGGCGTTTTTGAGGAGGAGAGTCAAAATTTCCTCGTTTAGCATGGGAATTTGCCGTTGAAGTTCTGCTCGACTGTCCTCGAAAAGCCCGCCGTTGACATACGGAAACGCCGCCAGTTCCGCTTTCATATAAGGGTCGCGCTCATTTAAAGGAGTCGCCAAAGCTTCAAAAAGCTCTATCAGTCCCATTCTGGCGTTTTCGGGTCTAAACCCTTGAAGATAGTCGTGGAACATATTGCGATTGCCGAAAATCCCCGCGTCTTCTGCGTATAGGCAAAACACCAAGCGAACGCAAAGTTTGTTGAGACTTTTTTGCGCTTCTTCGCTCTCTGGGTCTTTATACTGCTTCAAAAGAGCGTCGTAGAGTTTGCCCACAATATCGCCCGCTTTAAGAGAAATTTCCATCTCCTTTTTTATGTTGCGGTCGGCGGCGTTTACCAAAAATTGCAGTCGATAATATTCTTTATAAAGGTCTTTTAATAAGATGATTTCCGGCTCCGCCTGTGGGTTTTCCATATCGTACACGCGAAATTCTTCAAAATTGCACGCCACAATCCAGCGAGGACGTTTTGAGTAGGGAAGTTCCGCCGCATATCGTTTGGCTTGCTGATAAGGCGTGAGTAAGGTGCCGTCGGATTGTTTAATTGGTTTAGAAAGGTCTTTGCCGAGGGATTTTTGTTCAATCATAACGTGGGTTTCGGGTATAGACGCGTCGATAAAGGAAGTATGGGAAAGTTTCACCCTGTCTTCAAAAGTGATAAACCCGAAAGGATTTTCCACGCCGTAAACGTCTTTTAAGAGTTCGAGCCAAAAAGTCTGGGTATGCTGTTTCTCGTCGCCGATGCCCTTCCACTTTTCGCTAAAAGCTTTGGCGGCTTTTTGCTGTTCGATTTTGGTCATGTTGTCGCCTCCTTGGGTTTGTTGTAAAAATTCAACGTTCGACGCGATTTCCCTTTTTTATTGTTACTATTCACGGGTAATACAACATAGTGGTGCGAAAGGTGAATTAGTGCCGTTCATGGTCGACCTCTCCACCGCTTCGCGGTCCCCCTCCCCTTTCAGGGGAGGCCAGACTGTCGACAAATTAAGTTTTTGGGGCTTTGCCCCAAACCCCACAAGGGCGCTGCCCTTGACCCGCCAAAGGAGCTTCGCCCCTCTGGACTCCCATTTTAAAATTATTTTTTATAAGTCTACAGTCTGAATCCTCTTTTAAGAGGATTTTAGACTGTAGACAAATCAATAAATATCGTGCTCTTCAGGGCTCTCCCTCCGCCCTTCGGGCACCTCCCTCTAAGAGGGAGGCACTCGGATTGCGACTTTTGAGCCAAAAAATTTCAATATTTCCTCAAACCAAGCCCCC
>JAGBMX010000068.1 GCA_017634675.1 Selenomonadaceae bacterium
GCGGGGACGCTATAATGAAAATGTATCGGCATCATTGCTCATCGACATATCGGACGGCTTGCAGGTTGACCTTGCGCTTCTCGTTACTTTCAACGATGTGGAAAAGCGTATGTGGTGGCATCCGTTGTCGGGTGAGTAAGCAAAAAATCAAGTTCCCTTAATGGACACTTGATTTTTTGTAATTTTTAAAATTTTTTCGCTCAGTGTCCTGGCAGGACACCACTTTTTAGAAAAAATATATTATTATAATGCTGTTTCATTAAACCAATATGAGGGGAGAATACGAAATTAATATGTCAAAAGTTTTAGGCATTGATTTTGGTACGATATATTTAACGTCTGCTGTATTGATTGATAATAACCCGACATTGGTGCCGCTTTTAGGTAATTCTGTCGAAAAATTCTTGTTGCCTGCGACTGTCCATTTAAAAAGCAATAACGAGTTGCTTATTGGAGCTGCGGCTAAAGCCAAACTGAAAACACAGCCGCAAAATACGCTTGATTATCTCCTCAAAAGGCTTATTATCGGAAACGCTTCTGTTGAATTAAGAGGAGTTTATTATAATTACTCTCAAATTATTTCATTGTTGTTTGCCGAACTTAAAAACACCGCCGAGGATTTTTGTAAAGATAATATAGAAGATGCAGTTATCGTTTTGCCGGAAAGAATAAGTAAGCGCACATATAAAATATTGGAAGAAGCCGCAAGTCTTGCAGGACTTAACATTATAGCCTCGATTCCTCCTTGTACCGCAATAATGCTTGCCTACGCCGATAAATACAAAACCGCAGAAGAAATACTGGCGTTAGATTTTGGCGGCGGTTTTACAAATGTAACTTTGGGACACGTTTACAACGGAATGATAACCTCTACAACAACTTCCGCCAATTTTTTCTTTGGCGGTATTGATTATGACCGAAAAATCACCGATTGGCTTGCAGATGTTTTTCGTATGAACATTGGACAAGATCCGCATAGTAATCCGATTATTATTGCAAAACTTAGGGATCTCGCAGAAAATGCTCGTATAGAATTAAGCACGTCTAAAGTTTCGCATATTTATATGCCGTATATAGACGAAAGAAACGGTGTTCGTCAAGATTTTCATGCAAACATTACTCGGAAACAAATGGAAAATCTAATTGAGGGCAACTGGAGCATTATTAAGGATATGCTTCATTTTTTGCATATACCAAATAAATTGGATAAAATCATAGTAACCGGCGGTTTATGTCCTATGCCAATGGCGCAAGCCGCAGTTCAAAAAGCTTTTGGCGAAATACCCGTTCGCGCTTTTTACAATAAAAAACTTACGGCATTAGGCGCGGCAATATACGGCGTACAAATTTTATTCGGGAATAGCGTGACTAAAACAAAGTCTAATCGTTCAAAACAAAATTCGCCATATAAAATATTGGTAACGTCGACAATGAGCGCAGGAAAATCGACATTTATCAACGCATTGATGGGCAAGAACATTACAAAGGCCGAAAATTTGGCTTGCACCGATAGGATAATATCTATAAACGGCGAATTAGACGGGTTAAAGTTTATAATAAAGGATTCTCCGGGCGTAAATTCCAGCGTAAATGTCGATCATCGTCATATTTCGGAGAAAGAAATATCGTCTCTCAATTACAACCTATTAATTTACATTATAAACGCAAGGCAAAGCACGACCAATGACAACAGTTTGCATTTGGAGTTCGTAAAAGAGCATATAGGCGATAAGCCCGTTTTGTTTATCATAAATAAAGCGGATTGTTTAGATCCCGACGAAGAAGATATTGATTCGTTTTTCTCAAATATGGTTGAGTTTGTTAAGAACAAAGGGTTTAAAAATCCTAAAGTTTGTCTTTTATCCGCAAAAGACGGATATATTGCAAAAAATATCAAGGAAAGTTTGGATTTTGAGGAAATGCAGGATTTGGCAATACGCAAAAGGCGACTTAAAACGCTTGATTTTCCGAGTTATTACGAGAGATGTTTTAATTTTAACGATAAAATTGCCCAAAATGGCGATGATTTGTCTCGTTTATCGGGGCTTTCATATATTGAAAAAATTCTTAAGAACTATATTGTTGGGAGTGATTTTTAGTGGCAAAAGTTTTGGTAAAGTATAATCCTTACCGCTTGCAAACCGACATTGAAATTAACGGAAGACCTATCGCGAAGGACAATGCGCTCTATAAGTACGTTAAAGACAAGCGTCTGCAAGAGTATATTGAAAATTTTCCCGCAGAATTGAAACAAACCACAAATTCCGTTGATTTTGACATTGAGTTTTACGGAATGGAAATGGACTGGGACGACTTTGAACTTTCCTTTACGGAGGCTAAAAACAAAGGAATTTTAAATGATGTCAATTTGAAATTTACCGAAGGAAAATCTACCGAAAATATCATTGAAAAAATCACCGATATTTTTAACGATCTTCGCGAGGGTCCCGTTGAGGCTTTTAGGGACGAGAAATTAAAACGCGCCTTTGATAATGTGCGTAACTCGGTATTTCCAATTGACGTTATTGCGACAATGAGTTCCGGCAAATCCACACTTATAAACGCCATGCTTGCCCATAAGCTTATGCCCTCCAAAAATGAGGCTTGCACCGCGACAATTACCGAGATTACCGACAATGACAAAGATAATTTTACAGCCGTGGTTTACAACGAAAACGGCGACGTAATCGACAAATCTGACGACTTAACCTATGAGATAATGGACAGATTAAACAGCAACGAAGAAGTTCATCGCATCGTTGTCCATGGCGATATTCCGTTTATTGACGCGAACACCACCGCTCTTCAGCTTGTAGACACCCCGGGACCGAACAATTCGCAGAATCAAGCTCATAAACAAACAACTTGGAGCGCGATTAACAACGACGCAAATAATCTTATTTTGTATGTTTTAAACGGCACTCAACTCGGCACCAACGACGACGCTTATTTGCTGGATTATGTCGCGGAGCAGATACAAAAAGGCGGTAAAATTATGCGAGACCGCTTTTTGTTCGTTGTAAACAAGATGGATGATTTTGACCCGGAAACGGAAAATATTTCTTCTGTGATAAATAAAGTCAAGAAATATTTAAACAAGCACGGCATTGAAGACCCGCAAATTTTCCCCTGTTCTGCCTTTGTGGCTCTTAATATTCGCACGCATTTGAAAAATGTCAATCCTGCTGCGCTCACTATGGACGATTTAATGGATTTACCCAATGCGGCTCAAAGCGCTCTTACAAAAATGCGTCCCTTCCGCAAATACGAAGATATGCATCTTGAAAAGTACACGGTTCTTGCGCCGCTAGCCAAACGCGAATTAAACGCTGAACTTACAACTGCAATAGAAAATAAAGATCAAAAAGGCGAAGCGCTTATTCACTCCGGTATTCGTTCCATTGAAGCCGCTATTATCGTTTATGTAAAAAAATACGCAGTGACCAAGAAAATCAAAGATTTGGTGGAAACTTTCCAAGAAGTTATGGAAACAAATCAAGTTTTGGCAAACATGAAAACTCGCGTGGCTACGGACAAAGGCGAATTGCAAAAACTTATTGCTTTAAAAGAGACAATAGAGGCAAAAATGGCGGACGGCATCGAGGCGCAAAAGTTTAAAGACAAAATTGCCTCTTTTGACCCGATGCCAAGCGTAGAAAATAAAACCGACGAATTAAAAGACAGCATACAAGACGAAGTTATGAGTATTTTTAGTCGTTACGACAAAGTTATAGAGAGTAAATCCGAAGCTAAACGCTTGGTGCAGCAATTTATGGATTTATCCTCAAATTCTATCGCCAAACTTTCCACGGAACTTGAAAGCATAATCAATCATGAATTGGTAGACGAAAGCGAAAGACTTTTGCGAGCATATCAAGAGAAATTAACAAAATTTGACGATGAAACCAACGCCGGATCTCTTGATTTTAGCATTGAATCCCTTGTTAAAGACAGTCTGCAAAACCTGCGAGAAAGCGTCAACGAATGGCGTTCCGATACTTTTGCAGAAGAAAAAGCAGAGGAAATTGGCGAAACTACGAAGGAAACCCGCACATACTACGAAAAAGTGGGCACAGAGACGGAAGAAGTTATTGTCGGCACGGAACAAGTAAAAGTAGGGACTAAGCGTGTGCTTGCAGGTTCGCATATAGAAACCCGCACTCGTCGCGTGAAAAATCCAAATAAGAAATGGTGGAGTTTTTGGCGTGATGAGTATGTGGACGAAGATTATTCCGTAAACGTTGACGATTATAAAGACGAAGATGTTTATAAAACCGTCAATAAATATGAAACCGTCGAAAGAGACGTATTCGAAGAGCGCACGGAAACCATAGAGGCATACAGAGCTGACAAGGATAAAATTCAAGCCGATTTAGTTTCTAAATACCGCAGAAAATTAGATGAAAGCATAAAACAGTCCTTGAAATTTGCCGAAGAGCAAATTGGCGATATGAAAAAACAATTCGCTTTGAGTTTTGACGATTTGGACGAGCTTATAAAGTCAAAATTACAGGAAATTGAAAACGTCGCCAATAATCAGAGCGTTAAGGAAAAAGAGCTTGAAAAAAGCAAACAGATTTTGGAGTGGATTGAGAAGAACAAAGCCGAACTTGACGGCGTACTGGAAGTCTAAAGGAGGTAAATATGCACGATTCGGTCAGGAAGTATGTGGACGAGGAAGATGTGGAAGGTCTAAAGTACGTTATGGTTGACGCTTTAGACGTTGACCCTACATTTGAAAAGTATCGGGAAGATTTTAACGTAATCGCATCTCACGGCCTATTTGAGCCGCATAAGGAACTTTCAGGCTTTAATTCTTCTTCGTCTTGGGATATGGCTTACTGGAAAAAGTTAAAAAAAGACATTTTGTCGAATTTTTCCGAAAAGCGCATGAAGCACATGATTGAAGTGGCAAAAGTCATATATGCCGATGAAATCAAGCGCGAACAAGAGAAAGTCAAACTTGAGCCAAAAAAAGCGCAACCTGATCCCGCTACCGCACAAAAAACTGCGGAGGGTATTAAAATGGGCGCAGGCAAACCGCAAAAAAGCAAGGCCGAGCAAGACAGGGAATTAGAAGAAGATCGGCGTAAATTAGCCGCCGAAAATGCCGCAACATCTCAAAAAGAGGCTCAAAAAAAAACGACACAAAAGGAGGGCGAATATCGCCCTCCTCGCGTACCGAAACAATCGTCGAAAGGGCTGCCGATACTGCCGATAATAATTGCTGCGGCGGTAATACTGTTGATAATCGTGATGATATTAAAGTAAAAAAAGGTCCGATATGGAAGCCTATTTTTCACGGAGAAACTTTCAGTTATGAATTATCTGAAAGCAAAGGGAATTTTTTACGAAAGACATTACGCGAATCCAAAGAAAGCGGAAAAATTTTAAGAGAAAGCATTTACGAGCGAATTTATGCTTTTGACGAAACGAACAAAGGTCAATGGATAAAGGAAGAAGGCTATTCTCCTGAAGAAAAAAATGTATACTATCGCGAAAATGAATACGGTATGCGAACAGGTTATTATATGGTTAGTTATGGGGACAAGAGAAAACATAATCATATTTATGTAAAAAAAGGTAAGGAGGAGTAATATTGAGATTTGACGATTTTATCAATAACAAAGGCCATGCAGAAGACTTTAAATTGTCCAAGCAAGCGGACGAACCTGCAAAAATATCCGTAAACATTGAGGAAAAGCCTACGCCAAAAGAACTTATGCCCATAACCAAGACGCAAACTTTACCTACCAAAGAGATTGAAAAACCTTCGTTCAATCGTCTTGCGTTGCTAGAAGCAAATCTTAACAACTGCCTAAAAATAATCGACGACGAGGTTATGAAGGGATATTTGACAAAACTCTCGGATTTGCCTATTGTTCCTTTGGACGAAAATTGGGCGGAGGCTTTGCCTCCCGTTCAATTTTTCAAAATTACGGAGCTTGTCTATCAAGAAGGGGAATTTTCAGCCCATAAACTCTCTACTATGTTTAGCGCGTTATCCGGCAAACCTTGCACGCTAATCCTTATGATAGCAAGCAACGGCGAAACCAACGATTTTTATTTGGGAGCGCGTTCAAAAGATTCAAGCAAATCAACGGGAACAATGCTGAAAATGCTCCGTCAAACGCTCAAAGGACTTTTTCCGGGTACGCGAAGCGCAGATTATTATTCGGAAGCCCTTGAAAAAGATCTTGAAAAAATGTCATTGGGCGCGATTTCGAGCGCAACTTGCGTTGCTGATTATCGCGAACGCAAAAACAATATGAACGACAAGGAATTTGTCCAAGGGCTTGAAAAATTTGTAAACAGTATGCATGGACAAAAGTATAGAGCCTTTTTTATAGCGGATACAGCAATGCACGAGAGTCTAAAAAATATTAAACGAGATTATGAGGAAATTTACACTCAAATATCTCCGTTTGCAAATATGAACATGACTTTTTCAACCTCCAGCAATACTGCAAAAACAACGGGAGAAAACGAAGGACGCGCCGACAGTAAAAATTTTGGAGTAAATAAAGGAACTTCCGAAAGCCAAACCTATTCAAAAACCTTTAGCGTAGGCAAAAGTCGCGGTTATGGTTCGTCCGATACGAAAGGGACTTCCAAAAGCGAATCCGATGGGACGAGCGAAGGGACGAGCCACACGGACGGGACGAGTACGGGACACAGCGCAGGCGGCGGAGCGCATACAGGTTTAGCCGTTGCGGGCGCAAATGTTTATTATGGTTATAATTGGGGTAAAAATTCATCCGACAGTCAATCCAATACAATTTCACGCACACTTTCACACGGCATTCGATAAGACAATGAATTTGATACAAGCCAAACTTTATACATTTTAGAATAGGTTACAGGGTGCAAATTTTGTCAAAAGGGTGCATTTTCTACTACCGTTGGGAAGGTTTAATAATCCTAGAAATATAGCGGATTTCAATCATTTTGACAAAAAGAAAAACGGCACAGCCGTAGCTGTGCCATAATATCAATTTACCCGGATAATCGTTCCATTCTTAAAAAGAACTTCGATATTGTCCTTGCTGTAGATAGTCATGCTTTCCACTAAAGTCCCCCATAATCCTTCATCAAATTCTGCAAGGACGGTTTCTTGCTTTCGGAGCGTTTTGGCAAAACTCCCCATAACGCTTGCTTTGGCTTTTCGAGCGGCGATTTCTTCACCGGTTTTCTCATATTCCGCTTTGCTTTCTTCATACCGTTTGGTCAACTCATCGTACCGTTTTTGATATTCCGCTTGGTCTTGCGCCACCGATGCATTTTCCCGAATAGCATTATGCGCCATCTCCGATACCACTTGCATCTCATTGGCAAGCCTATCCTGCTCTTTTTCCAATTCCTCCGTGGAGCAAATCGTTTTCTGCACAATGGCAAGATTGGCGAGAATTTCATTTCGGCTATCAAAAAACTGATTGAATGCCTTGATGAAAACGGATTTTATTTCTTCTTCCGTCAAATGTGGTGTTCCGCATTTCGTCCCCTTGAACTTGTGGTTGCATTGCCAAATTGTCCTACGGTAGGCATCGTTGGAATGCCAAACTTTAGAGCCAAAATAAGAACCACATTCGCCGCATTTAATTCGGCTTGAGAAAATGCTAACGCCGCTATATCTTCCATGTCCTTTTCTTCGTCTGGCGATTTCGGCTTGCACTAATTCAAAGGTTTCAGGGGTTATGATTGGCTCGTGATTTCCAGTGACGTAATACTGCGGGATTTGCCCACGGTTTTTGATTTGTTTTTTTGTAAGAAAATCCTCGGTATAAGTTTTTTGGAGCAGGGCATCGCCTTTCATTTTTTCGGATGTTAAGATACTTTTCACCGTGGTTGGACACCACTTATCTTTTCCTCCTGGAGTCTTTATCTGCCGTCTCGTCAGTTCGTTGGCAATGGCGATATAGGAAAGCCCCTCCATAAACAGTTTGTAGATGAGTCGGACTGTTTCCGCCTGCTCAGGGTTTATGACAAGATTGCCGTTTTCTCCTCGCTCATAACCGAGCAAATGACTGAAAGGTACGCATACTTTTCCATCGGAAAAACTTTTCCGCTTACCCCATTTCACGTTTTCGGAAATACTGCGACTTTCCTCTTGCGATAATGAACTGAGAATTGTTATCAATAATTCCCCTTGATGCTCCATAATGATACAATGCAACGGTAGCCCATAAAGCAATCGTTGAAAAGTATGCACCAGGTGCAAAAATTTTATCGAAGTGGGTGCATCGTTGAATAGTATGCACCCACTTGGTGTAGGCGGGTGCATCATGCAACGATATGGGTGCAAATATGGCTTAACCCATTGGCAGGCTGACGCTCCTGTGCTATGCTATGCGTAGAAAAGCACGATGCGAAAGGACGGTCAGTATGGCATACGATTTATCGAGATTCCTCAAGGCGCAAGAAAGGGACTACAATACTGCGCTCAAGGAAATCAAGGCGGGACATAAATCGTCCCATTGGATTTGGTATATCTTCCCGCAAC
>JAGBMX010000069.1 GCA_017634675.1 Selenomonadaceae bacterium
AAGTTTTTTCTTCGCCAGAAGAAAAAACTACATACGTCAGCATTTCAACAAGACGTCCGAGAGGCGGGAGATTTAAACTCCCGCCTTTCTTCCGATATAGACCCCCACCTAAGAGGTGGGGGTCATCTAGTCTTGTTATATGTGTATGTTGCACTGGCCTGAGCCTGTGGTAATGAATTTGAAGAAAATTCGTCGTTTGATGAATAAATATGGTCTTTTCTGTCCGATCCGCAAAGCTAATCCTTACCATAGAATGGCGAAGGTGTTGAAGAGCAGCCAAATTGCCGCCAACATATTGAACCGCGAATTTACGCAACATGGAGCAAGACAAGTATTGCTGACTGACATAACCTATTTGTCATACAATGGTAAGTTCTGCTATCTATCAATTTGCTATTCTATCGGCAAATGCCTTTTCGTCTGTTTGGTTTACCCTGTTGAAGTGTACGAAGGAACGGCGCGGCTAACTTCCAAACCCGCCGCCGTAGGTACTTCCAGAGGGGCGGCGGCTATGCGGTCGACTTTCGAGCCCGGCGACTCTCTAGGTGTAAATTTTTTTCATGGGTTAATAAATTTTTTGGGGGCTGTCAAACGGAAGATTACACATGAAATTTAACAAATCCGGGCTCGGAATGTTTTGACAATATCGAAATGACTTCCGCTTCCATCGTTAAATGTCCGCTGTACACGAACAACAAAAAGCCCCTCCCGAAATAGGGAGAAGGCTAATTTTGTAATTTATGGCTTAACTTAATGACATTGGCCTATTTGGTCGCTTTTTTCCACTCTTATTCTTCTTTTTTATACAAACTGTAGTAATAACCCCGTTTAGCCATAAGTTCGTCATGGGTGCCGACTTCCAATATTTTTCCTTTGTCCATGGCGACTAAGAAATCGCAATCTTTAACCGTTGAGAGTCGGTGGGCGATTATTATGGTGGTGCGACCTTCCGTTATGCGTCCCAAGTTTTTTAGGATATGCTCCTCGCTTTCCGTATCCAGGGCGCTTGTCGCCTCGTCCAAGATAAGAAGTCTGGGGTCTAACAAAAGAGCTCTTGCAATAGCTACCCTCTGACGCTGGCCGCCGGATAACAGACTGCCGCGCTCGCCTACGAAGGTGTCGTAACCATGGGGCATTTCAGAGACGAATTCGTGAGTGCCGGAAAGTTCCGCCGCTCGCATGATGCTTTCTTCGTCAATGCTTGGCATGGCGATCGCTATGTTTTCCTTGATAGTCCCCGCAAAGAGGAAGTTTTCTTGGAGCACGATGCCGACCTGCCTGCGAAGCCACGCCGTTTCAACTTGCGCTATGTCCACTCCGTCTATTAAAATTCGTCCGGAGTCCGGGGTGTAGAGATGTTGTATGAGTTTGGTGAGAGTGGATTTGCCGGAACCCGAACGCCCCACAATTCCCACCTTCGCTCCTGCGGGAATGGTAAGTTTGACGTCGGAGAGCACGTTCTTGCCGTCCGCTTTATAACGGAAATTTACGTTGTCTATGACGACTTCTCCCAAAAGTTTTGGCAAAGTGGTGCGATTTGGGTTGAAGGCGGGTTCACTCTTTTCGTCCATGATATCCGCCAAGCGGTTCATGGAAACTCGCACCCCTTGGAATTGCTGCCACATATTGACAAGCCTTAGGATTGGGGCGATAACCTGTCCGGCGAGCATTTGGAAGGCTATGAGTTCGCCAACCGTAATATCCCCGTCCATGACGTAATACGCGCCAATCCAGAGAAGCGCGAGGTTGAATGCTTGTTGCAAAAATCCGCCGATAACTCCCGCCGCATTGGTGATGTGCATGACCCCCAGGTTGCTCTTTAGGAACCTGGAGAGGATTTCTTCGTAACGGGACACGAAAGTGGATTCCATGCCCATGGTCTTTACCGTGCGCACTCCCGTTACCGCTTCAATGGTGAAGGATTGCTGCTCGGAGGCAAGCAAGAACCTTTCGTTTAATTTGTGCTTAAAGATTGGGGCTATAACAGCGTTTAACACGATATATATGGGGATAACAGCCCACACGATGTAGCTTAACACGCTGCTGTAGACGAACATTACCGCAAGATATACCACCGCAAAGGCGATATCCAAGACAACGGTAAGCGCCGAACCCGTCAAAAATCCCCGAATGGTTTCCACTTCGTTCATACGGGAAACAACGTCGCCCACCTGCCATTTGTCGAAGAATTTGGAGGGAAGCTCCGAAACTTTTTTAAACAGATGGCTTGAGAGGATAACGTCTATCTTGTTGGTGGTGTTTAAGAAAAGGTATGAACGAAGAGCCAGCATCCAAGTGTTGAAGATTGCAACCACTATCATGCCGCCGATTAGCACGTCCATGGTGGAAAGGCTGTGGTGCACCAGCACTTTGTCTATGATGAGCTGGGTAAAGAGCGGGGTAAGAAGTCCCAAAAGCTGCAATACAAGGGATAAGAACAGCACCTTCAGCAAAAACCCCTTGTATTTTGCCACCACGGGGATAAACCAACTGAACCCGAAGCCGTCAACCTTGTCCGTTAGCTTTTCCACATGGAATCGTTTGGTAAATATTACGGCTTCGCCCGAAAAATTCGCTCGAAAGGTCTCAAGCGGCACCAAGATGGTATTTTGAGGTTGGTGCGAATCCTTAACCACAACCGCCCTCTCCTGGGTAAATCCTCGGACAAAGACGTAAGAGCCGTTGTTTAGTTTTACGACGGTGGGTTGTGGGAGTTTGGCGAAGCGTTCGACGGTAAGCCCCGTCAATGCCCTCGCCTTTAATCCCAAATCCTTGGCGCCGCCTAAGAGCGTCACGGTGTCAACAGGATTCTCGTCGGTTATATACGCCCGCTCAAGCTGGTCGTAATCGGCGGGAATTGAGAAGTGATGCGCCACGTTCACAAGGCACCAGAGCGCCGAATCAAGTCTTGCCATCTTATCTCTCCCTCAGCGCCTCGTCGGTGTACTGCCTGAACGGATCCAGGAAGAAGTCGATTATGCGTTTCTTTTTTATCTTTATCTCCGCCGTAACGTTCATGCCCGACTGCAAATCCATATCGTAATCGTCTTCGTCAATGGCGATGGTTACTCTGTACTTCTTATCCTTTTCGATATCTCGCTGATCGTCTATATCGTCCGGGCTGATATCCGAAACTTTTCCGTTAAGCATGCCGAATTTCTGGAAGTTAAAGGTTTCCACTTTCACTTCAGCTTCCTGCCCTACCTTTATAAAGCCAATATCTTTATTGTCCGCATAGGCTTCGACTTCCAAAACGGCGCCTTCGGGCACAATTTGAAGTATGGCCTGACCTTCGGAAACTACGCCTCCAATGGTGCGGATGCTCATTTCATTGATGCGTCCGCTTTCGGGGGCGACTATGGTGGAGTCCTCGTTGGTTTGAGTTGCTTTTCGAAGTTCCTCTTGGAAGTTGTCCAAATTACGCTTGGCTTCGACAAGTTGCGTCATGGTTTCCT
Source organism: Selenomonadaceae bacterium (assembly GCA_017634675.1). GTDB lineage: Bacteria > Bacillota > Negativicutes > Selenomonadales > Selenomonadaceae > RGIG9201. The sequence continues at coordinate 3,456 of JAGBMX010000069.1, forward strand.
GCTTATAGGTGGAAATTACGTTTGCAAGCTGGCTTCTGGCTTCGGCTAACTGCGCCTCGCCCTTTAGAATTTCCTCAACCATGGCTTCTGCGCTCTTTTGGTAATCCACTCTTGTCTGACGCGCTTCCAAGAGTTGGAAGTAAGACACCGCATCCCCTGCGTAGAGCTCTTCCAAACGGGATTCTTTTTCCTTGGATACCGCAAGGAGGGCGTTATATTTTTCCTGAGTGGCGCGGCTTGATTGTATTGCCGCCTGTTGCTGGGCTATTACCGTTTCGATTCTGCGTTTGTCCGTTTCAAGCTTTAAGCGTCTGCTGTCATAAAGGGATTTTTGCGCCGCTATGTCTTTTGGGTCTAAAAGGTCGTCTTTGGGAATAATGAAAGCTTCGTCGTTCATCTCTGCGTGAAGGCGCGTCATGGTAAGAGTGAAGAACGCCACTTGTTTCTTTAATGCGTCCACGTCCGCCTGAGTCTTGGTGGTGTCAAGCAATACGAGAACATCTCCCTTTTTTACATGCTCTCCTTCTTTTACCAATATATCCTTTATAACGCCTTTATTGGGGCTCTGCACCAATTTGACCCCTTCCGTGGGGGAAATCTCTCCCCGGGCGACGGCTACTTCGTCCACTTCTCCTATAAAGAGCCAAGCGAAACCTATTATCAAGAAGACGATAATCGTCCAAAGCACCATGCGTCCCACCGGAGAAGGAGGAGTTTCGGTGACTTCCAATATGGAGGCCAAAAATTCCGTTTCCTCTTCCTTTTTACCCGCGTCCAGATAATTCCTGGCGATGGCTATAAGCCCGCGGTTCTCCTTTTCGCCGCCCGGCATGCCCGCTTGATTTTCCTTTTCTTTATCGCTCATTTCTTCACCCCTTGTATTTCGTATAATTTAGCATATATGCCACCTTGGGCGAGAAGTTCGTCGTGACTTCCCATTTCGGCGATTTTGCCGTGATCCAAAACTATTATCTTATCGCATTTTTCTACCGTAACAAGCCTATGGGCTATGATTATCATGGTGCGCTCGCCGGCTATGTTCTCCAAATTCTTCATAACAACTCGTTCGCTCTCGTAGTCAAGGGCGCTGGTGGCTTCGTCGAAAATCAAAATTTTGGGATTTGTAAGGAGCGCTCTTGCGATAGCTACTCTTTGGCGTTGACCGCCGGAAAGCCCTGCGCCCCTCTCGCCGACCTTGGTGTCGTAACCTTCGTCAAGCTCTAGTATAAACTCGTGAGCGCCGGCGATTTTCGCCGCATCTATGACCATATTCATTGGAGCCGCGGGGAAGCCCGCCGCAATGTTGTCCCTTATGCTGCCGTCAAAGAGGTAATTATCCTGCATGACAACGCCCATCTGGCGACGGAGCCATTGAAAATCAGCATTCCTTAAATCAATTCCGTCAACGGTTATATTGCCGTCGTCCTGAAAATATATCTTTTGCAGTAGACTTGCTAAAGTGGATTTACCGGAACCTGAGCGACCTACAATACCGATCTTTTCCCCCGCTTTTATGGAAAAGCTGACGTCTTCTAAGGCAAAAGGAAGATCGGGTCTGTATCTAAAGTACAAATGATTAACTTCTATATCTCCCCTAAGCGCCGGCAATCCTGGAGGAACAGGGTCCAATACCGGCTCTCTCTTGGAATGGATAATGTCGCCCAGCATTACAAGCCCCATGCCCGCCTGTTGTACTTCCGGCCACATGGTAAGGAGGGTGGTGAGAGGACCTATGGCTTGCGCCGAAATCATCTGGAAGGCTATAAGCTGACCTAAGGTGAACTCGCCTGTCATAACCATATATCCGCCGAACCAGAGGATTAAGAGTTTTGAGATGGATTGTATCAGTTCGTTGCCGCTTGTTACTATTAAATTGAAGCGAAGGAGGTCAAAAGCAAGAGACACATGCCTGGCTACGAATTTTTCCCATTTCTTTATGAATTGGGGTTCGACGGCTAAGGCTTTTACCGTCTGCATACCCGTGACGGCTTCCGTTAAAAAGGCTCTTCGCACCATGTTGGCGTTGTTTGATATCTGCACCTTTTTCCAAAATATGGGGAACGCCAAAAATGCCTGCCCCAAAAAGAGGGGTACGATTACAAGGGCGATAAGCGTAAGATATACGCTGTAGTAGAACATCACCGCAACGAACACTACGGAGAACACCACGTCCAAAACGGTGGTAAGACTTCGACCGGTTAAAAATTCCCGTATGCCCGTAAGCGAGTTAATGCGAAACATGGTTTCGCCGACTTTTCTGTGTTCGTAATAGTTGGCGGGCAGCGATATAAGGTGCCTAAAGAGTCTTGTGCCTAAAATTGCGTCCAACTTGTTGGTGGTGTAGTTCATAACGTAGGTCTTGACGCCTGTTAAGGCGTTGCCCACCAAAATCATAAAGAGCATTGACACGCCCAAGACTGTAAGGGTGCTAAGCCCGGAATTGCCGATGACCTTATCCACCACGACCTGCGTGAAAAGCGGCATCAAAAGCCCCATAAGCTGCACAAAGAAGGTTGCCGCCAAAACCTCTATAAAGTATTTCTTGTAATGGATTATTATTTCCAAGAACCATTCCAAGTTAAAGCGTTTTGCAAATTCGCTGACGGTAAGGCGGGGTCTTATCATGTATACCTTGCCGTTCCAAACTTCGCGGAACTTTTCCGACGATATGGCGATCGGAACGCTTGTAAGGGCGTTTATAACGTAAACCGTTTCGTCGTTGTTTACGCCCAGCACGCTGTAATTGCCGTTTTTAAAGCGTATCAAAGCGGGCAACGGAACGTTTTTCAATTCTTCGAAAGTGCAGTGAATTTCTTCGGATTTAAAGTTAAAGCTCTTTAAGATACCGTCAATCTTTGAAAGATCAAAATTTTCATCGGTGATATCTTGATTGTCGTTCCAAATAGCGTTGGGATCCAATTTTCTTCCGTGCTGCGAGATAATAAACAGCGTTGAAAGAAGCGCCGTATAATTTTGAAATTTACTCGTTTCTTCAGCCATAGAATTCTCCTAAAACCTTGGGGAACACCGATTAATTCCCTTGGCTATCTAACGAAAAAATATCTCGAAAATAGCTCAAACACATCTAATCGGTGTTTCCCTCGATAAAATCAAAAAGTCAAAGTCAAGATGTATTATCTCAAAAAAAAGCAAAAAAGGCAAGGATTTTTTTAAAAACCTTGCCTCAGAATGTAGGCAAAACGGGTTTTCCTCTAAAGATGAGGAAGACCCGTTTTGTCTACGGTTTGAAAGCGTTCATACAAACGCTTTTACCATACTACAAGTTCCCGTATCGCCTTTGTGGGGCATTTTAAGATACAGTCGGGATCGCTGCATTTTGCGCGACAAATGGTCGAATCAACCACCGCCAGATTGTTTTCAATCTTAATCGCTTGATGCGGGCAGTTCCTCATGCACATCCCGCAACCGATACAAGCGTTGCCGCAGGCTTTCCTTGCTGTCGCGCCTTTGTCATGCGACGAACAGGCGACTTCAACTTTGCTTTCAAAACTTACAAGAGAAATTATATTTTGCGGGCAAGTTTTTGCGCAAGCGCCGCAGCCCGTGCAGAGTTTAGTATTTACGACGGGCAACCCGTTTTCTCCCATCGAAAGCGCGTGGAAATGACAGGCTTTTACGCAGTTGCCAAAACCAATGCAACCGTACTTGCAAGCCTTCCCGCCGCCCATTACGAGTTTAGCCGCGGCGCAGTCGGCAACGCCTTCGTATTCGGCTTTATTGTTGCAAGCGTTTCCGCCTCGGCAATTTATATGGGCGTACATGGGTTCTGCGGCTTCGGCGTGTTTACCCGTTAATTTCGCCACCTGCTCCGCAACGGCGGCTTTGCCAGGAACGCAGAGGTTAGGCGGAACGTCCGGGTCTTCCACCACGGCTTCGGCGTATTTTTGGCAGCCTGCGTAACCGCAAGCGCCGCATTGACCTTTGGGAAGTATGTCCTCTACTTCCTCTATGAGAGGGTTCGTTTCCATTGCAAATTTCTTGTTGGCCAAGGCCAGCACCAATCCGAAGAAGGCGCCGACTCCAACCAACACAACTACTATCATAAATGGTGTGTTCATGGCTCCCCCTTACATCATTCCCGAAAATCCGAGGAACGCCAAAGACAACATTCCCGCCAGTATAAAGGCTATGCCTATGCCCTCTAATGGTTTCGGCACGTCTGCGTATTGCAGTTTTTCACGAAGCGACGCCATCAGGATTAGCGCCAAGGCAAAGCCTACGCCCGAGCCTATGGCGAATACTATGCTCTTTAGGAGGGAGTATTCGTTTTCAACGTTTAAGATAGGCACCGCCAAAACTATGCAGTTGGTGGCGATGAGCAGAAGATATATTCCCCACATATTGTATAGCGCGGGGGCTTGTTTCTTAATCACAAGCTCCAAAAGCTGCACGAAACTTGCCGTAAGCACCACGAATACGATGGTTGTCAAAAATTCCAGATGAAACGGCGCAAGCACGAAGAAATACACTATCCAAGCCAAGATTGAACTCATGGTCATAACGCTTGTAACCGCCATTCCCATACCAACGGAAGCCGAAAGGTTCTTGCTTATGCCGAAGAATATGCAAAGTCCCAAGAATTTGGTTAAGACGAAGTTGTTGATAAGCACTGCGCCTACCAGCAGGGTAAAATATTCCGCCATTACGCTTCAGCCTCCCTTTTTATTCTCGCTTCTTCTATCTTTTTAAGCCATTGTTTCGTTCCCGCAACCAAATATCCGATAAGGATAAACGCGCCGGGCGGCAAAATCATCATCAGCATGGGCGAAAAATTCTCTCCAAAAAGGGGAATTCCCAAAATAGTGCCGCTGCCCGTAATTTCACGAATAACGCCGATAACGAGCATAGCCGCCGTAAACCCGCAACCCATGCCGAAACCGTCGCAGAAACTCTTTACGACTCCGTGCTTTGAGGCGAAAACCTCGGCTCTCGCAAGGATTATGGCGAACACCACAACCAACGCAAGATAGATGCCCATAGCTTTATAAAGTATCGGAAAATAGGCTTGCAACACAAGCTGCGCCACGGTCACTATCGTCGCTATACTTGTGATATACACAGGCACCCTTACCTTTGGATTTACAAAGTTTCTTATTAAAGACACCACAACATTGTTTGAAGTGATGACGAATGTCACCGTAAGCCCCATAGTAAGGGCGTTTATCACGGTTGTGGTGACGGCAAGCGCAGGGCAAAGGCTGAGGGCTAAGATAAAGATTGGATTTTCTTCTAAAATTCCCTTTTTAAAAATCTGCCAAAGTTCTCCCATATCATTTCCCCCTAAAGAACAGCACGTCTTCCGCCGCCTGTTTTACGGCTCTTGCCACGGCTCTTGATGATATAGTCGCTCCCGTCATTGCCTGTATATGCTCCGTATCGCTTGGGTTTTTCACTATCTCTATAAAATCCTTGGTCTTACCGCGAAATTGACTTTTGAAAGGTTCTTTTTCCGCATTGTCCCCAAGTCCGGGAGTTTCGTTATGGCTTAGGATTGTGTAGTCTAAAATCTTGCCGTCCTTATCAACCGCCACCAAAAGTTTCATAACCCCGCCGTATCCCTTCGTTTCCGCAGGGACGATGTAAGCGATAACGCTGCCCTTCGCGATAGCCGCAACCCAGCCGGACTTTTCCTCAATATCCTCAAATTTTTCCGCTTGGGGAGCAAGTTCCTTCATGGAAGCGACCCGCATTTCTTCGGCTTTCACCTTAGCGACGGGGTTTGTAACAAAATATACCGCCGCTATAACCAGTCCCGAAAAGAAGGCGGTAATGGCTAAATTGCAGGTTATGGCTAAAATCGAAGAACTTTTTTCATTGTGATTAGCGCTCATTTTTTCGCCCCCATTCCAAAGATACGAGGCTTTGTAAATCTATCTATCAAAGGCGTGAGGGAGTTCATCAAAAGTATGGAATAGCAAACGCCTTCGGGATAGCCGCCGATAAGACGGATAAGCACGGTAATAGCTCCCGCGCCCGCCGCAAAGATAACCTGCCCCTTGACGGTCATGGGCGCCGTCACCATATCCGTCGCCATAAAGAACGCACCGAGCATTAAGCCGCCCGCCATCATGTGAAAGAGTGGATCGCCGGTAAAGAATCCGTTAGGTCCGAAAATCCACGTCAAAATCGCAACCGTACCGATCATGGTAACGGGAATATGCCATTTTATTACGCCTCTAAGCATCAGGTAAATTCCGCCGATAATGAGTAGCAGGGAGCAAGTTTCGCCGATACTGCCGTTTCTGTATCCCAAGAGCATATCCGCATACATATCCTGCCTAGAGCCGAACATCTCCACAACAGCATCGTAACCCTGCATTTTAAGCACGTTTAACGGAGTCGCCCCCGTAACTGCGTCAACGCCGGGCATTGCAGTCCAAGTGGTCATGGCGATGGGCCAGCTCACCATCAAAGCGGCGCGTCCGATATGGGCGGGGTTAAAGATGTTGAAGCCTAAGCCCCCCATGGACTGTTTTGCGACGATTATGGCAATGGCGGAACCAATCGCCACCATATAAGCGGGAAGGAGCGACGACATACTCATCGCCATAAGCAACCCCGTCAAGGCGGCGCTGCCGTCCGATACCGTCACTTTCTGTCCCATTGCCTTTTGCCAGACAAATTCGGAAATCACTGCCGCAACAATTCCCACAATAATATTTATCGCCGCAGGCGCGCCGAACATATATATCCCAAAGACCGCAGCGGGGCATACCGCAACCAAGACGGTTATCATTATCTTCTGTATCGTCATCTCGTCCCTTATGTGAGGCGAGGACGAAAGAGCGAGAGTCGGGGCGTTCGTGTTAGTCTCAGCCATTCTTAGCCCCTCCCTTCGCTTCCGCTTTAGCCTTCTCTTCTGCGGCAATTCTTCTTAATTCGTTCTTCGTATGCCGTATATATTGCACAATATTCCGTTTAGCGGGGCAGATATAAGCGCAGGATCCGCATTCGATGCAGTTCATCACGCCGTATTCGTCCCTTGCGGCTTTATAATCCCCTCTTTGCCCGTAGATACTGAGCATCGACGGCACAAGCCCCATAGGACAAGCGTCAACGCACCTGCCGCAACGAATACACGCCCGTTCTTCCTCGTGTTTCGTAAACTTTTCCGTCAGCGCCAAAATCCCGCTTGCGCCCTTTATAATAGGCACGTTTAAGTCGTATTGGGCGAATCCCATCATAGGGCCGCCCGCGATAACCTTCGAAGGCTGTTCCTTAAATCCGCCGCAAAAATCTATCGCCTCTTTATAACTTGTCCCGATTAACACCCGCAAATTTTTGGGATTAGCGATAGCGTCCCCCGTCACGGTGGTTATCCTCTCTATCAAGGGAATCCCACGGGTCACGGCATCAGAAACAGCAGCGGCAGTACCCACGTTCTGCACGACCGCCCCGACGTCCATAGGCAGCCCGCCGGCAGGCACTTCTCTTCCCGTCAGCGCATATATCAACATTTTCTCTGCGCCTTGGGGGTATCTTGTCGGAAGCGTCACAATTTCTATATCTGTATTTGCCGCCGCCTTTTTCATTACTTCATAGGCTTCCGGTTTATTATCCTCCATGGCGATGTAATTTTTCGCCGTCCCAAGCATTTTCTCCAAAATCTGTGTGCCTTCCAGTATCCTTGGCGCATCTTCAATCATCAACCGAAAATCCGCCGTCAAAAACGGCTCGCATTCCGCTCCGTTTATTATCAATGTATCAATGGGCTTCTTAGGCTGCAACTTCACATGAGCGGGGAAAGCCGCGCCGCCCATGCCGACTATTCCTGCGTCGCAGACGGCTTTCACTATCTCCTCGTTCGTCATGGAGTCGTAATTTCGGTTCATAGGTAAGCCTTCAACCCATTCGTCCTTCCCGTCAGGCTCTATAACCACAGAGAGCGCCTCGCCGCGTCCTGCGTGAGGTCTCGTTTCTATCTTTACAACCTTTCCCGAAGTAGGCGCATGAACCTTGGCGTTCATAAAGGCTTCATGATCTCCTATTAACTGCCCTTTCTTCACCAAGTCCCCTACCTTGACCTCAGGCTTGCACTCCGCCCCGATATGCTGCGCCATCGGCACAACCAATTCCTTCGGCAAAGGCATCGCTTCTATCTCAGCGCCCCTAGACATCTCCTTCCCATCCCTAGGATGCACCCCTCCCAAAAATCGAAACACCCAATCACTCCTTTGTTGGGGCGCTGCCCCAAACCCCGGCAGGGCGCTGCCCAGCACCCGCCAAAGGAGCTTCGCCCCTCTGGACTCCCATATAAAATTTATATTTTGTTTCCCCGCCCGAAGGGCGGGGAAACAAAACTAATAACATATTTATTATGGGGTGCAGGGGCGAAGGTCCCTGCCGGGGTCAAGGGGCAGCGCCCCTTGTGGGGTTTGGGGCGAAGCCCCAACTAAATAATCTCAATAATTTTTGCGTTATATTTCAAGTCATGTCTTTTCTTTTTATCATATAATTTGACAAAAATCAATGATAAGAGAAAGAATACAATAGCGAGATGAGGAACGTATTCCTCCAAAAAAATAAAGGCGACCGCCGCGCCTATGCCTGCAAATATCAGCGGAAGAACAAATACCACAAACGCTCCTGTCACTATATTTTCTTCCGGCATGGAAAATTTTACCCTGTCCCCAACCTTTGCGCCGATTTCATTATAAACAACGGTTGAAATGTTTTTTGCCGAACCGCAGGCCCCGCAACCCGAGCAATCCTCATGCCTGCCGACTTTGATTTCGGCCATCTTGCCTTTAAGCCCTATAATGACTCCTTCTTCTATCATGGTATTCTCCTTTACAATTGAGATAATCTAAAAGTTTCGATAAATACCGTTTCAATTCCTGCAAAGAAAATTACCAGCGAATCATAAAATATATGGCAAAGACATAAATTTTTATGTATAGTAAAGGAAACAATCTGTTAAAGTTTTTTCTCTCTCTTTCTTTGTTACTTTCTTTCTCTCTCTTTTTTTCAAAAAAGAGAGAGAAAGAAAGTAAAGAACTCACATATAAAATAAAAGGAGGGCCTATGCCGCATATAATTTTGGTTGCAGCGGATCACGGGGTGGCTGAAGAGAACGTCAGCGCCTTCGAGCAGAGCGTTACAACGACAATGGTAAAAAATTATGTAATATATAAGGGCGCAGCGTTAAACGCTTTCGCTTCGTTTTTAAACGCTCCTGTTACGGTGGCTGACGTAGGGATGAAAAATAGTTTTTCGCATATTGACTTGCTGGATTTTTCGGTTGCCAAAGGTACGAGAAATATTACAAAGGGCGCGGCTATGACCGTCGAAGAAGCCGTAAAGGCGATAGAAGCGGGGAGAAAACTGGCAAAATCGGCAATCGACAAGGGCGCAAAATACATACTTCCCGCAGAGATGGGGATTGGGAACACTACGTCGGCTGCGGCTATGGCGTCCGTCATGCTTGACATGCCGCCTGAAAAAACCACCGGCAGGGGAACAAATATCGACGACGATAAACTTACGCATAAAGTAAATATTGTAAGGCGGGCGATTGCGGTTAATACAGTCAATCCCTCTGACGGAATCGACGTTTTATCGAAACTCGGAGGTTTTGAGTTCGCCGCTATTGCGGGTATGATTTTAGAGGCTTACAAACGCAACGTTAAAGTAGTATTGGACGGGTTAAACACTACCGTTGCGGCGTTTATCGCGGTGAAAACAGACGAAAGAGCGAAAAATGCGCTTATCCCCTCTCATTTAGCGGGAGAGGCTGCGCATTTGCCTTTGCTAAAGGCGCTTGGTTTAACGCCTGCGATGGATTTGGATTTTCATTTGGGGGAGGCCTGCGGAAGTTCTGTTCTCGTTAAATGGATGGGAACGGACAACAATCCTATTCAAGAAGACACAGCCGTTTTTAAGGCTTTTACCGCTGAAAAAATCCCGCCTGAAACGATGGAGATTGCAAGAGAAAAAATGAGGGAAAGATTTTTGGAGCTTTCCATGCCGCATAACGCTTTAGGGGCGCTTCAAGACATAGCGGTAAAGTTGGCGGGCGCTTTTGGCAGAACAGACATTCCGAAAAATATTTATTTAAGCGAAGATTTTCTGGCGGAACTTGGAATTGTAACAAAAAATTACCTGATAGGCGAAGCCAAACTTCCGGGACTTTCCAAAATCCTCTCTCGCGCAGCCCTTTATGTGGCAAGTGAAATGAAAAGCTTTGACGAGGCGAAAATACTGTAAAGTTAGTAGAATTCCCCTGCAAAACCAGCTGGCAAAGCCTTGATACAACCGCTCTGTAACGATTGCGTTTTTGGGTTACTATTCACGGGTAATACAACATAGTGGTGCGAAAGGTGAATTAGTGCCGTTCATGGTCGACCTCTCCACCGCTTCGCAGTCCCCTCCCCTTTCAGGGGAGGCAACGTGAAGGTGACTTTTCTATTAAAATGCCTTAATTCAAGTTTTTTCTTCGCCAGAAGAAAAAACTACATACGTCAGCATTTCAACAAGACGTCCGAGAGGCGGGAGATTTAAACTCC
>JAGBMX010000070.1 GCA_017634675.1 Selenomonadaceae bacterium
CAGAGTGTAGACTTATTATTGTTACTTCCAATTTCAAGGGACACTCCCCCCTACCCCCCTCTAAGAGGGGGGCTTGGTTTGAGGAAATATTGAAATTTTTTGGCTCTAAAGTCGCAATCCGAGTGCCTCCCTCTTAGAGGGAGGTGCCCGAAGGGCGGAGGGAGAGCCGTGAAGAGCACGATATTTATTGATTTGTCTACACTCTGAAACTTTATCAAGTTTAGGTCTAGGTTTGAGCGTTACACTTTTATATTTTTATATTATAATAAAACTAAAAAAGGATTGCGTTTAGCGATACTCTAAACGCAATCCTTTTTTATTATTCATACCCCTTCGTTGCCGAACCATTTAACGTAAATTTTGTCATAAATCCCCTTTTCTTTTATCTTCTGCAATGCGTCGTCTATTTTTCCCTTCAGTTCATTATTCTTTTTCCCTACGGCTATACCAAAACGTTCCTTTTTTAAAAGAGTGGGCAGGGTTTTTACGTTTATTCCGTCGTTGGTGTTTAGAAAGTAGTCGACAACGGGCTTGTCGCTGACAACAGCGTCCGCATAACCCGAAAGCAAAGAGTGGAAAGCGTCTTGGGCGTTTGGAAGTTCTATCAGTTCGATGCTCTTTAATTCTCTCATTTCGAAGGCGCTGGTAGTGCCTAAGGCGACCGCTATTCTATGTCCGGGAAGATCGGTGAAACTCTTGATGTCGGCATTATCGCGTCTGACGGCTATTGCCATGCCGGATTCGTAATAGCTGTCGGAGAAATTGACTCTGGCCTTTCGTTCTTCGTTTATGCTCATGGCGGAAATTACCATGTCAACGTTGCCTTTTTCAAGTGTGCCTAACAAATCGTCAAACCCCATATCTTGAAAAACCACTTCGTAGCCCATTTCCTTTCCGATGGCGCGCATTAGATCTATGTCAAAACCCTTCAAACCCTTTTCTCTGTTTTCAGTAAATTCAAAGGGCGGATAGTCTGCGCTGATTCCCACATGAAGCGTTTTCTTTACGTCGGCTTGATTGGAACAGCCGGCAACCATCATAAGCGGCAATAAAAAAATCACAAAAATCGGGATAAACTTTTTCAACTGTAAAGCCCCCTTTCTAAAAAAAAAGCCCGAGTCCATGCTCGGGCGTAAACGCCTGCAAACGCCGTGTCAGGCGCTCAATTTCTTTTTGTTGAAGCAATCGCGGCAATAAACCGGGCGATCGTTTTTAGGCTCGAACGGCACCTCGGTTTCCTTTCCACATTCGGCGCAGACAACCTTAAACATCTGCCTTTCACCGCCGTCGCGCCCCCGACGTCTCTTGTCGCGACAATCGCGGCAACGGGCAGGTTCGTTTTCAAATCCCTTTTCCTGATAAAATTCCTGTTCGCCGGCGCTAAAGATGAATTCTTTACCACATTCTTTGCAGGTTAGCGTTTTGTCTTCAAACATAATGAGTCCCCTTTAATTAAATTAATAATTCCGAAACGGATAAATCCACTAAGGGCAGTATACTTGAAATTTTCAAAAAAATCAAGCTTTTTTTGAATTTTATTGAAATTCGGGATAAAATTTGTAATCAAAAAAAGGCTCGGCCTAAAAAGCCAAGCCTTGAATTTTTTATGGTGCGCTCGGCGGGAGTCGAACCCACGCTTTCAGCTCCGGAGGCTAACGTCCTATCCACTGGACTACGAGCGCAATGAAAATCTATAGACATATTTTAGCTTAAATACAAGCCACTGTCAAATCCGAAAAAATTCCGCATTGCCATTCTCTTAGAGGGGGAGTCCCTCTAAGAGAGAAAGTTCGCCATTATTTCTTCTTTTCAACATGGACAATTTTGTCGGAGAAGTAAGGAAGAGTAAGTTCCATGCCGGTGGGTTTATCGGCGTCCTTTGGAATGGGGCTGTCCCCAAAAGGTATGGTCGCCCAAAATACCACGTCTACTTTCTTGGAGGAAAGCGCAGAGGCGCGGGCGGCGCTGTCGATGTAAATAATTTCCACGTTTTTGCCGGTACGTTTTCCAAGTTCGCTTAAAACCGCCGTGTTAAATCCCGCCGCTTTTCCGTTTGCAAGTACCAAGTCAAAAGGCGGCAAATCCCCCGTTACCGCTATTTTTATCGTGGGCGCTCCGTCTATTTTAGCCATCGGCACAGAAGGAGGTTCCTCGTCCTTCTTTAAGTCGGTGATATATGTTTTTACAAGTTTGTCAAGAGTGCCGTCGGACCTCATGCCTTCAATCGCCTTGTCAAGCTCTTGCTTCAATGCGGTGTCGTCCTTGCGAACGGCGCAACAAAAAGAATCGGACAGCTTCATGCCGTTTTCGTGATCTACAACCGCTATTTTATCGTTTCTATCCGTTAGATATTTCGCTACGGAAGCGTATACGCTCATTTCCTGTATGCTGCCCGAATCAAGCCCCATTTGCATGGCGGTGAGCTTGTCATAATAGATATAATTACGGGAAAGCTTTGCGCGTGATCCCGGCACTACGTCGACTTTTTTTAGAATTTCGTTTATCTTCTGCTCGCTGGCGTTCAAATGCGTCAACATTCCAATCCTAACCTCTTCGGTTCCCTTCTTGCCCTCGTCCGCCGCCTTATTCGCCCCGCATCCCGCAAGAAGCGCTCCGACCGCCGTCAAACACACCGCCAGCTTCGCAAGTTTCTTTATTTTCATGTTGTTTTCTCCTTATCATGCAAATTCTTACTTTCTTTCTTTTCTCTCTTTTTTGTAAAAAAGAGAGAAAAGAAAGAAAAAACTTTAATAATTTTTATTTTAAAATGCCTTAATTCAAGTTTTTTCTTCGCCAGAAGAAAAAACTACATACGTCAGCATGAGAGCAAGACGTCCGAGAGGCGGGAGATTTAAACTCCCGCCTTTCTTCCGATATAGACCCCCACCGTAGAGGCACGGGACATCTAGTCCTGTTATATTCGATGGAGCTTCTTTATTTCGCTCTGAGATTATTTCTACACATGCGTAAAATTTTCCTGCTTTTACCCTAAATTTTCTAAACTATTTTTCATTCTTTCAAGCGATTTTGCTTTTCCCAATATGGAAAGAATTTCCGTTGCGCCGCCGGGAGTCGCCGCTTTCCCCGATACGGATATTCTGACGGGCCACAGCGCCGCGCCTTTCTTATATCCTTTTTCCGTTATAAACGCGTTCAGCCGTTCGTAAAGTTTATCATTTTCCCAATCCTTATCGGGAATAGCTTCCAAAAGTTCGATTGCGCCGGGTAAAATTTCTCTGGCAAAATCCGGCGTGACTTTATTGCGTTTGTTTACATATAAATTCGCATCAAAAGGCGGCATCTCCCTTAAAAATGCGATTTCCTCAGGTATTTCGTTAAATTTTGATATACGGGTTTTTAACAGCGCCGATATCTTTGCCCAATTATCTTCAAGCTCGCCCAAATCCCCCGCAAATGGTTTTGCGAGCTTCGAAAATTCCGCATCAGTCATGGCTTTTAAGTATTCGCCGTTCATCCAGTTCAGTTTTTCATAGTCGAACACCGAATTTGACTTGGACAAACCTTCGAGGGAAAATTCCGCTATGAGTTCGTCCATAGAAAAAATTTCCTGAGTGGAATTTTTGGGATTCCAGCCTAAAAGCGCAACGTAATTTACAATCGCTTCGGGCAAATATCCCATATTGACCAAATCCTCAAAACTTGTTGCGCCGTGGCGTTTGGAGAGTTTTGAAACCGAGCCGTCGTCGGCTTTTCCCATAACCGGCGCCAGATGTATAAAAGCGGGAGTTTCCCAGCCTAAGGCTTCATATAAAAGCACGTGCTTTGGAGTCGATGTGATAAACTCTGCGCCTCTTATTATGTGGGTCACTTCCATCAAGTGATCGTCTATTACGTTGGCGAAATTGTAAGTCGGCATTCCGTCCCGTTTTAAGAGTATCTGATCCTCAAGTTCTTCGTTATTAAATGAAATAGCGCCGTGCAACACGTCAAAATACGAAGTCTCTCCGGTAAGCGGCATTTTTTGCCGCACTACGAAAGGCTCCGTTTCCATGCGCGCTTTTGCTTCTTCCGGCGGAATATCCCGACAGGCCCTGTTATATCCGCCGAATTTCTTGTCTTCGTTCGCTGCGCTTTCTTTCTTTTCATCGCAGAAGCAAGGGTACGCCGCGCCTTTTTCGATTAGCTCCATAGCGTATTTCTTATAAATCTCCATGCGTTCGCTCTGCACATAAGGTCCATAAGCTCCGCCTATTCCGGGGCCTTCGTCCGCTACGATATTGGCGGCTTTTAGCGTTCTCTTGATAAAGTCAACGGCATCCGGCACGAATCTGGCTCTATCCGTGTCCTCTATCCTTAATATGAAATCCCCGTTATTCTTCTTAGCAAATAAATATGCGTAAAGCGCCGTCCTTAGGTTGCCTATGTGCATATATCCCGTAGGACTCGGCGCAAATCTGGTGCGTACTTTCATCAATCTTTCTCCTTCATCGCGTACTTTTTGTTTAAAGTGTATTTATTCTATATTCGATAAAAATTTCCTTCAAAAAATTTTTTAAATTTCCCGCATTGTTCTTATTCGCTCGCCGACTTCCATATTCAAAGCTTTTTTCTCCATAACGCGCCTCCCTTCGCCTTCGATTATTACATTATACATGAGGGAGGTTTTATCCATAATCATCTTTAGTGTTGATTTTTTTCTACTATCGATGATATAATAAATATCAGCTTGAACTGATTTTTTAAATGAGGTGTTTGGTATGAAGTTTGAAACAACAAGAGACGGTTACCCGATGAAGTTTACCATTGAATTAAGAGGCGTTTATGACGAGCAATCACGCCCTGAATTAAATTGTTGGTACCCTTCACCATTACGTTTTCCACAATATACTATTTTGTATGAGTTGGTGATGCAGACTCCGTGGTTAGTTAAGAACAACGGCGATGGGGATGCATATCTTAGGAAGCTTGCAGAACAATTTTTACAATCTGACGAGGTAAAAGCTATGATACAACGTGTTAACGATAAATACCTCACTAACTCGGCGGCGGTGGTTTCACTTGACCATGCTTGGGATGAGGCGTGATTTTTATTTATAAGGCATAACGCAATTAAGATAAGTTTTACATTGGGAGGAATTTTTGTGGCTAATGTTAAATACGTTAATTGTCCGTACTGCGGAAGAAAATTGCCCAATCCATATACGGTAGATGGCAATGAAAAAAGGGTGGGTGTCCATTGCACAAACCTAAAATGCGGAAAACATTTTACCGTAATACATGGAGATGGTGATGCAAGAAGTATCAAATAAGAAGAAGTCAGTGCAAATAAGGCAACACAAAAAAGGATTGCATTCAGACAAGCGTCTAAATGCAATCCTTTTTTGCGTTTGTTTGAAATTAAAGTTTAGCGAATTGTGGTGAAAGATTCCTTTACATAATAATGGTAATGCAATATAATTGAAAAAAAGCGCAAAGGAGCAAATGAAATGAAAATGCGAATGTCTTGGGAGGAAATCAAAGCGGCTTATCCCGATCAGTGGGTAGGATTGTCTCGCGTAAAATGGGACGGACATGCGCCAAATGTGCAATCCGCCGTTGTGGAATATTTTGGAAATTCGGGTACGGAACCTTTGAAAAAACAAATTGCCGGCGAAGATATGTATACAACTTATACGGGAAAAGACAATATGTGTCCTTTAGGATGCTTGACGGTGATGCCATGAAACAATTTACTTTACCTTTAGACAAGGAGCGCCAACGTCCTACTTTGTATCTGGAAAGTTTCTTTCGCTTAAGCGCAATGCTTGATACCGGAGCGGTACTTCCCGTATGGGTTGAAGACGAAGAACTTTTGCAGAGTATAGGCGCAATTCAGATTGCTGAAAATCAACCTTTTGGCGGTTTCGGAGGGATGACCACAGGCACTCTTTACAGAATACCGTTGTTTCGATGCGGAGATTTGATGTTTCCCGAATTGCCAATAATAGCTTCGCATTCGGAATTATCTTGTCAAATGATTTTAAGCGCGACCATGTTTAGCGGATTGATTTACGAAATTGATGACTTTCATCATAATTTCAATGTAACAATTCCCGATAAAGAATCGCTTGTGCGTAAACTTGTTGTTGAAGATAATAACGGAAAACTGCACGTCCTTTGTAGCGGCGAAGAGAAGAAATTGTGAGAAATCACAATTCTCAATATGGTATGAAAATTAATCGAATATTTTCTATGGTTAAGAAGAAGTCAGAGCAAATAAGGCAACATAAAAAGGATTGCATTCAGGCAAGCGTCTAAATGCAATCCTTTTTTTGACTTATTCAAGACCTATGTCGACTTTGGTATAATATCCGCTGTCTACGATTACCTCTTGCACGTTGCTTTTCGTGACTAAAACCGGCTCTATCAAAAAGCTTGGTACGATTTTTTTATTGTTGTTGTAAGTTTTCTCATCGTTAATCTCAGGTTTGTTTCCCTTTAAAACCGCATCCACCATTTCAACGGCCTTCTTCGCCAAAATTCTGGTGTCCTTAAAGACCGTTGCGCCTTGTTTATCGTTAAGTATGTTGATAATCGCCACTTTATCCGCATCCTGCCCGGTTATAATCGGATAATGCTGCTTGTAACCGGAATTGGCCAAAGAGGAGATAACGGCGTTCGCAAGCAGATCGTTCGGGCATACAATAGCGTCTAGCCTTTGCCCTCTTTGATAATACTCCTTTAAAAGCCGGTCCATGCGTTTTTCCGCAAGCTCGGGCGCCCACTTCGGCGTAGCTACCTCGCTAAACTTATCTTCTTCGGATACAATTTTTATCTTGCCCTTTTCCATATAGGGAGAAAGTATAGACATATAGCCGTTATACACCATGCTGGCGTTGTTGTCCTCCGGCGCTCCCGCAAAAATCTCCATAAAAACGGTATCCGGACTATGCGCCAAACTCAACTTATCCTCGATAAAACGCCCCATAAGCTCCCCAACCTTCGTATTGTCGAAGGTTATGTAATAATCAACCGCTTCCGTATCCATTATAAAACGATCGTAAGAGATAACGGGGATTCCCTTGGATTTTGCCCTTTCACAGACTTCTCCCAACGAAGACGCCTCAACAGGCGCGATTATAAGGCATTTTGCCCCATCGTCTATAGCTTTGTTCAAGAAATTAATTTGCCGACTCTTATTCTCGCTGGCGTATTCCAAATTCACGTTGTAGCCTTTTTCGATAAGGTTGCGTTCAAGCTCGTTGCCGTCTATTATCCATCTTTCGGGGAATTTCACCGGAAGCGACACCGCCACAAAGTCGCTGTTTTGCTTTGTCGCCTGCTCGTCGCCGCAACCTATCATAATTAACGACATAACCGCCATCATAAGAGCAGCAATCTTTTTTACGAAGTTCAATTAAAACTCCTCCTAATAAAAGTGATATTCCTTCCAAGGAATTTGATCCAATCTGATGCTTTTTAAAAACTCAACAATATCCCGTCGCCCGTAAAAATGCGGGTCGCCGTTATTGTCAAAACTAAGCAGGATAATCGGCATATTTGGGAAAAATTGGGAAAGCTCCCGCCTAGTTTCCACTATCCGCTGGGTATATTGAGTTACATGCTGCTTAACCGTCACAATGGCAAAGGTTACGCCCTGCTCGATTATCACAGCTCCGTGCATTTTCAAGCTATCACCCCTTAGGCTCAACTTTCTTCTTTCTTTTTCTTTCTCTTTTTTGAAAAAAAGAGAAAGAAAAAGAAAGAAGCAAAGAAAAAGAAAGAGAAAAAACTTTAATAATGGGTTTGGTGGCTTTTGTTAGAAAGACTAACAAGTATCGTAACCGGGAGTCCAGAGGGCGAATGCCCTTTGGCGGGGTGCAGGGGCGGCGCCCCTGCTGGGGTTTGGGGCGAAGCCCCAACGTATTCACACCAGAACCTTTTCTTCGTTAATGGCGCCTTTTACTATTTCCTTCAAATAATTCATCAGTATTTCTTCGTGGGGATATATCTGGCGACCTTTTTTCACCACAATGCCGGAATTGAGATAAAAAGGCTGTTCGAAGGGGATTAGAACCAACCGATCGTATTCTTCTTCAAGCACACCTTGACGGATAAGCACGGTAGAAGCCAGATGCTGACGGACAAGATTTTTGGCGGTATGCAGGTAGGGCGTTTCGTGCATTATGTTCATTTTAAGCCGCCGCCTCTTAAACGCAGCCTTGGTTTCCTTGTAAGTCACGAAATGGTGATCCAGCATAACAAGCGGTTCTTTCGCCACTTCCTTAAAAGTGACGGTTTCCTTTTCGGATAAGGGATGCCCCGGCCATGTGCAAAACATACATTCGCAGTCGAAGAGTTTCCTGTAGTTTAAACTATCTCCCACGTTCTCGTGAAAATTGGTGAAAGCTATGTCCAAATGTCCCTCTTCCACCATACGAAGGGCGCTGACTCCGCCCATTTCCACAATTTCAACCTTTATATCCGGGTGTTGCAGGCAAAAATCCCCAAAAATGGCGGGCATAAAAGTCATTCCAAGTTGCAGCGGCAGCGCCATTCTGATGCTGTCCCTTTGGGTCATGGAAGCAATGTCCCGCTCCAAATCCGCCATTTGTTGCAATATTACGGAAACTTTCTCCAACAATAAACTGGCTTCCTTGGTGATGATTATCTTGTTCTTTTCCCTGTAAAAAAGGTTCAGCCCCGTTTCCTCCTCCAAACTCTGCATGGCTATGCTGACTGTAGGCTGAGCAACGTGAAGTTTTTCCGCGGCTTGGGAAATGTTTTGCCACTTGCAAACCTCGGCAAAATATTGCATCTGATTAAGCGTCAAGGCGTTCACCTCACTTGTTAAGGGCATCTTTAAAAACCTTACTTTCTTTTTCTCTTTTCTTTTTTGAAAAAAAGAAAAGAGAAAAAGAAAGTAACAAAGAAAAAGAGAAAAGAAAAAACTTTAATAAAAATATAGAGAAAAGATGATTATGCCACCGTCTAAACATATAAAACTTCTATAAACACTAAAAAAATTCCTGCAAATTTTTTATTTTTTGTTACTATTCACGAGTAATACAACATTGTGATGCGAAAGGCGAATTAGCGCCTTTCATAGTGAACCCCTCCACCGCTTTGCGGTCCCCCTCCCCTTTCAGGGGAGGCACTAGAGCGGCAACTTTCCCCTTACATCCACAAAACTAACAATCAGAGAGCCTCTCCTGAAAGGAGAGGTGCCCGAAGGGCGGAGAGGTTGACCATGAAGAGCACTATTTTTCTTTTTTTACTACCCGTGAATGGTAACATTTTTTCCCCAACCAAAATA
>JAGBMX010000071.1 GCA_017634675.1 Selenomonadaceae bacterium
TTAAGGTTGAACGAAGAAGCGTTCTCTCTTTCAATGGATTTGTTGCAGTATCTTATCCGTATAACCGAAGAAGAAACAGGCTTTAAAAAAGACATTGTCTTTTTGCCATATAAAGCGTCCATGTGGGACAGCCTTGAAAGCGTGTGGAAAGCTGCGTCTGAAGACGAAGAACATTGCAATGCGTATGTAATACCCATTCCTTACGCAGATTTAAACCCTGACGGCAGCATAGCTAGATGGCATTGCGAAAGGGCGGATTATCCGATATATGTGCCGACTCTTGACTGGCGGAGTGTCGATCTTAAAGAGTTGCATCCCGACGTAATTTTTATTCATAATCCTTATGATGATGAAAATCGCGTAACGTCAATAGAAACTCGGTATTATTCGAAGAATTTGAGGGAATGTACTGATGAATTGGTGTATATTCCTTATTTTGTGTTGGATGAGCCGTGTACGGAAGAGAGCATAGAGCATTTTGTCTTGACGCCCGTAGTGTTTAATGCGGATAAGATAATCGTACAATCTGAAACGATGCGGGAATTATACATCAATATCTTGACAAAGAAGACGAACCAAACAAACAGAGCGTATTGGGAAAAACGCATTTCCGGAGCGGGATCGCCTAAGATAGATAAGGCGCTTACCAGCAAAAAAGAAGATTTCGTCATGCCGAGAAAGTGGAAACAGCTGGTAAAAGGGAAAAAAATTATCTTATACAACACAAGCCTTACAACGATGTTGCGCAATTCCGACAAAGTTTGCGACAAGCTTCGTTATGTGTTCGATGTGTTTCGCAATCGAGATGACGTAGCGCTTTGGTGGAGACCTCATCCGTTGATGAAGGCCACATTTCATTCCATGAGGCCGGAAATTGAGAAAGAGTATTTAAAGATTGAAAAACAATATATTGAGGAAGGTTGGGGAATCTACGACGATACCCCTGATTTGCATCGGGCGATTTGCTGGTCGGATGCGTATTACGGGGATGCGAGCAGTGTGGTGGCGTTGTACCTAAAGACCAGAAAACCACTAATGTTACAAGATTTTTTTGCACCGAATATAGAAGTAAATATGGAAATAACGGAGAGAATATGTCAAGGAGTAACTTCTTTTTTGGATGCAGTTCACAATAGTGAAAATACATTTGTGTTTTTTGACCATATTCACTCTGCTGTTATTGAATATGACATAAACAGTTGTATGGGGTATATTAAGAGATTTTTGCATTGTCCGGGAGGAATAGCTGGGATATACAACATGCAAGGAAAATGGTTTCTTGTAAGTCAATATTTAAACAAAATATTTGTGTTGGATATTGACTTCAAATTGATTGAAGAATATCAATGGAAAGACGGTTTTCATAATCATGCAGTTATAATGGAAAAAGGGTGTATATATGGTCTTGCGATTGAAGCAGAAAACGAAAGTTACTGTTTTGATTGTAACACTAGAAAATTTCGTAAATACACGAAACTGAAAAAAGTGATTTCTGCAACGGGGATTTGTGATACTGATATTGGTGGTTATGTCAATCAATACCTGAATTTCATAACGATTACAATCGTGAAACACAATATGGTAATTCTTTGGGATTTGGCATTGGAGGAAAAAAAGATCATAAATCTGGGATCTGCATATAAGGTTTTTAGTGCTATTTTTGACGGCAATGGATTTTGGATTGCTCAACCGGATTCATTAGAAATCTTGTATTGGGATTCTGGGTTGAAGTCCTATACGAAAAAAATAAAGATAGATGGTACACTATTGCAAAGCATAGAACCCTATTCCAGTATGGTTGTGCATGGGGAGTATCTAATTGTTTTGCCTCGTGGACATAATCGAGTAGTTGCAATTAATCGTTTAACGGATCAGGTATATACATTCCCTCTGTTTGAAGACGAAACTAGAGAAAATAACGCTGGAATAGGTTCTGCAATTGTGGGATATTCTGTTGCGAATAATCTTATTTATTTATATCCTAATGCAGTATCAAAATTTTATATTCTGGATTTAGAACGGATGCGGATGTTAAAGAAGGAAATTTTTTTCAATGAAAAAGACTTGGTAGAGTCTTTTGTGATGCATACGAAGGAAGAAATTCCGATTTTTGAAAAAGGAAGCAATATAGTAGTGTTTTTGGAATGGTTAATGGGCATATCAAACATGTCTACACTGCAAAATGAAGAATCAAAACTAACTAGACGGATATGGAGCGATTTATATGGAAACTAAATGTATAAATATTACAAATCTAGGATATTTTGATATGCTGTTAAACAGAGTTGAACAGGTCATAGTGTACGGCACTGGTCGCATGAGTGAATACTTGTATCAATATCTGAAATATCGAAAATTTGAAAATAAAATTAAATATTATTGCGTTTCTAGCGATGTTGTACCATTGACATACCATCACGGTAATATGGTAGTATCGGTTATGGACATAAAGGAGAAAGATATTCCTATTGTTCTTGGAATGGCAGAGTCAAATCAAAAAACAGTTAAAGAACTGTTGTCTGAAAAAAATGTAATTGTGTATGCATTATCTGATGATATGTTCTCAAAGATGCAGTACCAGTCTGAATACGATGAAGCCAATAAACATAAAGAAGAAGCATTGGATATATTGAGGAAAAGAGTGGTAATGCGTCAAGATGGGATTTTGCTCATGTCTCCCCCATATTGGGATGTCTATGCTCCATTCAGTGCAGTACCTTCTTTGGTGGCTAAACTGCGAGAAAATAATGTATATGTAAACCAAATTGATTTAGGTATAGAATGCTTTCATGTAATGCTGAATAGGGAATGGAAATTAGGCGCTAGTGTATTTCAATCTGAAGATTTTTTCAGAAAAAGAGTGACTGCCTACAAAGAAAACCCTTATAGAAATTATGAAGATTATTTGAATGCTTTATGGTTTTTTAAAGGACATCATTTTCCTGTGGAGGAGATAAAGAAAAGGTATAACGAACTTAATAGGATTCAAGCGGGAATACTCTCTGAATTTTATCAATATATGATAAATTGGAGAACAACAGTTATCAATCTCAATACAAATGGAACAAATCTTAATAAACTATTGCAAGAAACGTCATGGCTAAATTTATGGGAAGCAATTCATCGGATGGCAGCGTCTAAATTGTCCAGTCTACCTCCAATTGTTGGCATTTCAGTTACTTCTTTAGAACAATTGTTACCTGCGTGCAAGCTTGCTGAGATATTTCGTGCGGTACGACCAGATATAAAACTGATTATGGGCGGCAGTTGCGCCAGCCTTTTTATGACTAGTCTTTATGAAGAGAAAAGAGATATCTACAAATTTTTTGATTATGTGATAGTAGGCGAAGGAGAAACAGCAATAGTACAGTTGTACGAACATTTATCCGCAGGGATGCATAAACTATGTGACATTCCTAATATGGCTTATTTGGACGATCAAGGTGATGTAAAATATACGGCAACTCTTTTGGAGAATGTGAGTACTTTGCCAATGCCTGATTACAGCGATTTGGATTTGAATCGGTATGTGGCACCGGAGGTAATATTGCCTTATCAGGCATCTAGGGGGTGTCACTATGGATTTTGTGCGTTTTGTAATCATCATGAAAACTATAGGCACAATTATAGAATGAAGGCACCTTCTAAAATTATCGAAGATCTACAAAAGCTTTCAAATTTGCATGGAGTAAAACATTTCCAATTTGTTGATGAAGCAATTCGTCCGGATCATTTCAGTTCGATCGTTGAAGAAATGAATTTGTGCAAAGACTTAAATGAAATATATTGGATTTTCTATTCAAGGGTAAGTGCAGAATATACGCATGATATTCTTCAAAAAGCATATATCAATGGTTGCAGGATGGTAATGTTTGGTGTAGAAACATTCAACCAACGGCTATTAAACTTTATAAAAAAAGGCATCAATGCAGATGTTGCAAAACGTTGTTTGAAACTGTTTCATGAATGTGGAATTAAAACTTTTGCTTGGATGTTATGTAACTTACCATCAGAACGAGTAGATGAGGTTAGAGAGGACATAGAAGAAGCGAAAAGGAATGCAGAAAATGTAGATGCGTATTCAGTAGGTATGTTTGGACTAGAACGTAATACAGACATGTATAAAACGCCTGAGCAATATAACATAGTCGCAATAAATGATGAACAGCCCATAAGCTTTGATTCGCATTATAATGGGGTAATCATTGATAAAGCAGAAATGGTCAACTGTTTTTTCAATGAGTATTTACCTTTCATCGAAGAGTATTATTTTACCCCTAACAGGTACTATGTTTATTTTCAATGTGGAAAATAGATAGGAGTTTTTGTGTTGATTAAAACAATATACGAATTACGGAAGAGAATACAAGGCATAGATAGTATTATTGTTTATGGAGCAGGTTATGTTGGCGCGCTTATTTTGTCATACTTACAACAAGAAAATATCAAAATATCAAATGTTATTGTAACAAAAAAGTCTGATGCAAGGATATGCAAGGATATGCAAGGATATTCCATAGAAACGCTGGAAGAAGTTCAAACTAAAAGGGAATCTCCGGTATTTGTAGCGGTATCGGAAAAATATAATAGCCAAATCGTGAAGCATCTATATGAAAATGGATTTTATAACATTATTTCCATCAGCGATTCTTGTGTTTCACAAATAGAGCTTTTTTCAGATAAACTTCTTTACTTTCAAACGCACATTGTTGATCATTGCAATTTGAAATGTCGTGGATGTTACCATTTTTCTTCTTTGGCAGAGGAGAAGTTCCTGTCGCTAGATGAATTTGAAAAGGATGTTTCGCGTTTATCTTCTTTGTTTGATAAACGAATGAAAGAAATCATGTTGCTTGGCGGAGAACCCTTGCTACACCCAGAGGCAAAGGATTTTTTTGCAGTGGCAAGAAAATACTTTCCAAATGGAAAATTAAAAATGTTGACGAATGGCTTGTTGCTACTAAACATTGAACCGTCCTTTTTTTCTACGATGAAAAAGACGGACGCAGAGTTATGGGTGACAAAGTATCCTGTAAATTTTGATTACAGAGCTGCAGAGAAACGTGCGTTAAATTATGGAATCGAGATACATTATTTCAATGAAGAACCTGTGAGAACATTAGGCCATCAACCTTTGGACTTATCAGGAGGCAAAGACTATGTTCAAAATTTTCGGAAGTGCTATAGGGCAAATCAATGTATAGATTTAAAGCATGGAAAGTTATACCCTTGCATCATTCCTGCTGAGATAGAACCATTTTGCAAATTTTTTCAGGTAAACATTCCTGTCTTAGAAGATGATGGTGTTGATATTTATTCAGTATCCGATGTTGATGATCTCTTGGAAAGATTGAATCGGCCTATGCCTTTTTGTAGATTCTGTAATAGAGAGGCGATTGAAGTATTCGGCGCTCAGCCTTGGGAAAGAACCAAATATGAAATAGAAGAATGGACGGTCTAAGTTATGGCTCAAAAAGTGATTGTTTATGGAGTGGGAAAAAACTGTCAACGACTTTGGAATAGAATACAAACAAATTATAGTATTGTAGCACTGGTCGATGCAAATATACAAAAACAGGGAACATACCATGGACATAAAGTAATTTCTCCACAAGAAATTATAAAGGAAGATTTTGATTTGATTATTATTACCCCCAGTCAATATGACGAGATTGTGAAAATGCTTTTGAAGCTGGGAATTCACCGTGAAAAGCTATTGGTGCTGTTTTTACGGGGGGGGGGGGAACGGACGTTCGATTCAGACATATTATGGTGTTGTTTTGGAGGATGCCAGCATAAGATGCAAATTTGACGACGTCTGTTTTGATCTGAAAACGATAAGCGATAGAAATACTGCAAGTGAAATATTCCTGTTTGGTAGTTGGAATTTTGTTCCGGCGAAGAAACATTGTGTTGTATTTGATATTGGGATGAATACAGGACTGGCTTCCATTTTTTTTGCATCCAGAACATATGTTGATTCGGTTTATGGCTTCGAACCTTTTCCCAAAACCTATCAAAGGGCGATGGAAAATATACGTTTAAACTCAGCGGACATCAGGAAAAAAATTATTGCATATAATGTAGGATTGGGCAAATGTAAGAAAAATATCAGCGCTATGTACGACGAGAGCTATACGACTAACATGCGAACGGACGGTATCGCGATTGAGATGCATGGGACACCGGAACGAGTAGAAGATATACGCATAGAGAATGCCAGCGAATTTTTGTCAAGGATACTGGTTAACATTTCGAAAGATGTTGCTTTGATTTTGAAAATTGATTGTGAAGGAGCAGAGTATGAGATACTTGAGGCATTGCGCGAGGATAATCTGTTGAAACGGTTTTCAATCGTTATGATGGAAACTCACGACGGACGGCAGGATGAGGCGTATCGCATATTGCGGGATGGTCAATGGAATTTTTTTGCGAGGTTAGATGGAGATGGACAGAGTACAGTTTACGGAGTAAACAGTAGGGAGACTGTTGAAGTATGCGACGCTCAACTTGGGAAAAAACCAACATACGAAATAGAAAGGTTGTTAATATGAAATATTATAATCAGGAATTCTACGATGAATTTAAAAGTGACACATACAATGCGGCAAAGGCTATTAATGGTATTTCAAAAAAAGATTCCAGTGTAATTCCAGTTAAAGAAATCAATACCATCGGAAAAGAATTTTATGTCTTATTAGCGGTACTTAGCGTGAATATTAGAAATGAATTGATGAATAAATTAAAGAAATATGTGTCGGATAAATATATCAAAAGTATAAATTTTTAGGACGAAAGTAAGCTAATGCCTTTGCTTTTTGTTATGTGCAGTAGATATATTGGGAAGCATAGAAGTGAAAATTTATGAACGCAGTTAATCAAAGTTTTGATAATTTGAATGATAGAAATGCAAAAGCAAAAATTAATTCATGTGCTATGAGAAATGGCCAGACAGGCATTGCCAAGTGAAAAAGTACCGGAAACGATATATCATTATACCGATTTAAACGGATTAAGAGGTATAATAAAATCTGGGACGATTTATTTTTCTGCGATACATATTTTAAATGATGCGTCAGAAGTTTCTTATATGTGGGATTTATTACACGAAAATAAGATAAGTATCTATACTCTTCGCTATTTTTTTTATGGAATAATGATTTATGAAACTGAAGAGCAAGTGAAAGCTTTGAAAAAACTATTTCTACACTTCTGGAAATTTTACCAGGATAAACGAAACAAGGATGTATACGAATTGATACAGAAAATTGGCAAGTAACTTAGTTGAAGATATTCTATTGTTTCATGATGTACAGACGATAGTCAAGTTCTCAGATATTCCTTTACGCTAAGAAAAGAACGGAGGGCGAATATGAATGAAAAAAATTTAATATCTGTCGTTATTCCTACTTATAATCGCGCAAGAGTTATTTTAAGAGCCATAAACAGCGTTATACGTCAGACATATACAAATTTTGAACTTATAGTGGTGGACGACGGGTCTACAGACGATACGAAAAAAATTGTATTATCAATCCAGGATGAAAGAATAAGATATGAATATCAAAAGAATCAAGGGGCGCAAGTGGCGCGCAATACCGGATTGAATATGGCGCAAGGGAAATATGTAGCGTTTTTGGACTCGGATGACGAATGGGCGGAAACATTTCTTTTTGAAGCGAAGAAAAAGTTTGAAGGTGATAAAACTATAGGTTGTGTCTACTGTCTTATGGGAAGCAAGGATTCGGTAGAGAAAGTTGATACTTTTTATAATCCGTTGCAGGGAGATATTTATTGTGAAGCCTTGGAGCAGGGATATATTACTGCTCCATCGTCTTTAATTATACGAAAAT
Organism: Selenomonadaceae bacterium; assembly: GCA_017634675.1. Lineage (GTDB taxonomy): Bacteria > Bacillota > Negativicutes > Selenomonadales > Selenomonadaceae > RGIG9201. The sequence goes on from JAGBMX010000071.1 coordinate 7,854, forward strand.
CATGTTTTGATGCAATAGGCAACTGGGACACTTCATTTTGCGCTTGTCAAGACGACGATATGTGTTTTCGCCTTGCTAAACATTTTAGATTTGCCCTGATTCCCAAGGTATTATGTGTAGTGCATACCGATGATTATAATTCTGAAACTCGCATCAGCGCATCGAAGGCTCGCGTGGCGAATGGTTGGTGGCAATTATGGAACAAGTATGAAAACGAAGTTTTAAGATATTGCGGCGCAAGGACTATGGGAAAACATTATTTAAATTGCGCATGGCATTTTGCAAAGGCCAACAATGTATCTATGCGAGATGAAGCGATATCTAGAGCGATGAAACTTTGTGATTTTGAAACGGGATGCGATAATTTTCTAAAAACCATATCGCCTAAAGCACTTTATTGTTACGGAGCCGGAGAATATGCGCGAAATATTGCAAAGTATCTTTTGACGCATAAATACCGAATTGAAGCTTTTTTAGTGAGCGATGCGAATTTGAACGACAAAACGCTCCTCGATATACCGGTCATTGATATTTCTGCGCTCGATAATAAGGGCGATTTTTCTGTTTTGTTGGCTACAAGTAAAAAATATCACGGCGACATAAAAAAGACGTTGGATTCTTTTGGAATTGATAATGTATACGCTATCTCGGAAGAGTTTTATAATTGGATGCGCGTATACGTTATGAGAAGAAAAAAAGGTGGTTAACTATGAAAGAAATAAAATGTCGAGATCAGTTGCTAGCAATAATTATCCCCCATACGTATCACAAACCGGGAATATCTTTTTTCACCCCCGATAATTTTTCGCAACAACTTGCCTATATGGAGCACCCGGTAGAGCACAATATTGCGCCGCATGTCCATAACTTGATAAAGCGCGAGGTTTATTATACTCAAGAAGTACTGCTGATAAGAAAAGGAAAGCTTCGAGTAGATTTTTACGACGATGATAAAAATTACATCGAAAGTTGTATTCTTGAAGTCGGAGATGTAATTCTTCTAGTAAAGGGCGGTCATGGATTTAAGGTGCTTGAGGATTTAGAGATGTTTGAGATAAAGCAAGGACCGTATTTAGGAGAGAATGATAAGACACGTTTTGAAGGAATAAGCGACGAAAAGGTTATTATTAGAGATGACTTTTAAAAACAAATTATTTATTCAAACTTTACTATAACATTTTTTATGTTATAGTTCTTTTTCTTCCGAAGAAAAGGAAAGAAAAGAATGGTTTTTAAAGGTTGTCATAATTAGGAGGATATTCAATATGGAAAGAGTTGCACTTTTTGGAATAGGAAATAATTATAGCGAGGTAAAAGACGAAATTGCAAAAAAATATAACGTCGTAGCTCTCTTTGACAATAAAACAAAGAATAGATTCCCCGGGGGGGTTCAAAGCCCGGAAGACGTTGTTAAAACAGAATATGATAAGATATTTATTCTTCCATACAGTACAAAGTGCAGGCGGGAAATGTATTTTCAGTTGCGAGATTACGGAGTAGACGGCGAAAAGATTTTTCCGTACTATTCCGAGCGGCTATTCCCTAAAGAACATATACGTAATCAATGTAAATTGGAATTTTCTGTCGACGGCTATATTTATGCCCAAATAGACGATGTGAGAGTAAAGGTGTGTACCGAATCGGACGAATGGGTTCTGCGAGAAATTTTTTTTGGAGAGGAATATGGTTTTGATTTTGGAAAAGAAGAACTCACGGTTATAGACATAGGAATGAACGTGGGAATGGCATCTTTGTTTTTTGCAAGACGAAGCGAAGTAAAAGCAGTTTACGCTTTCGAACCGTTTCCCGAAACTTACGAACTTGGCAAATTCAATATAGACTTAAATCGTCCCGGAATTGGGGATAAAATTCATATGCATAACTATGGATTGTTTGACCAAGAAATGGAACAGAGTTTCGCGTATAACTCCGATACTCCCGGCGGTGGAAAAATCGCCGACAGCGCGGAGCGACTTACCGAAGATAACGGAGGCGTAACCATAAAGACTAAAGTCGCAAGCAGCGTTATAGAGGATATTATGTCTAAACACCCCGATTCGCGCTTTTTGATGAAAATAGATTGCGAAGGGTCAGAATATCCGATATTCGAAAATCTTGATAAGGACAATACGTTGGATAAGTTTGATTATATCATAGCGGAAACGCACAGCGGTTGTAGTCGCAACGTAAAAGATATAGAAAGATATTTGCAAAAAAATGGGTTTATATTTTTTTCAACCCATTATACAAACGCTATTTATCATATCAAAGCGATAAAGCGAAAATAATATAAGAGGTGAGGATATATGCGTGTATTCGTAAACGAGCCGAGGCTTGACGGAAATGAAAAGAAGTATTTGGACGAGTGTATCGATACCGGCTGGATTTCTTTTGAGGGGCCGTTTGTCAAGCGTTTTGAAAAAGGAATGGCAGATCTTGTCGGAAGAAAATATGCGGTAGCGGTTTCAAGTGGAAGCGCCGCGCTTGAAACCGCCGTTCTCGCCTTAGAGCTAAAAAAAGGCGACGAGGTTATTATGCCGACATTTACTATTATATCTTGCGCCCTTCCTCTCGTTCGCATCGGTGTAAAACCCGTATTGGTGGATGCAGATCCCGATACATGGAATATGGACGTTGATGCGATTGAAAAGAAAATCACCAAAAACACAAAAGCGATTATGGCGGTCCATATTTACGGGCTTCCCGTCGATATGGAGCCTGTGCTTGATTTAGCTAGGAAATATGGACTGTACGTTATAGAAGATGCTGCGGAAATGATTGGTCAGACTTACCGGGAAAAGCCTTGCGGGAGTTTTGGTGATATAAGCGTGTTCAGTTTTTATCCAAACAAGCACATCACGACCGGAGAAGGCGGTATGGTTCTGACGGATAACGAACGGTTGGCAAAACGAGCGAGAAGCGCAATCAATCTTTTTTTCGGGCCTAAACGCTATCTTCACGAAGAACTCGGATATAACTTCCGTATGACGAATTTGCAAGCAGCGGTAGGATGCGCGCAAATTGAACGAATAGACGATACTTTGAAAAAAAAGCGGCATATAGGAAGAGTTTATAACGAACTGTTGCATAATGCGGAAGTGGTACGGCTTCCAGTCGTTAAAACGGACTATGCAGAAAATGTTTACTGGGTATATGGAATAGTTTTAGACGATTCCGTCGGTATGGATGCGGATAAGATGATGCAAAGGCTCGGAGAAGAAGGCGTAGGAACGCGAGGATTTTTCTGGGGTATGCATGAGCAACCTGTTTTTCAAAAGATGCGCTTGTTTGATGGGGAACAATATCCTATAGCGGAAAAATTGGCGCGGCGTGGATTGTATCTTCCAAGCGGCTTGACTCTTGACGATAGAGAGCAAGAGTATGTGGCAGAGAAAGTGCAAAAGGTATTGCGGGAGGTTCAGTAATGGTATTTGACGAGTACGCCGCTTATTATGATTTACTCTACAAAGATAAGGATTATGTCGGAGAAGCGGAATATATCGACGGATTGATAAGTAAACTTTGCGGGGGGGGGGTAAGCGTTATTCCGTTTTAGAACTTGGAAGCGGCACAGGGAAGCACGCGGTTCTTTTGGCGCAGCGCGGATATAAGGTATGTGGGATTGAGCGAAGCGAAGAAATGCTCGGACAAGCAAGTGTAAGAGCGGAAAATGTTCAAGGCGTATCTTTTGTTGCGTCGGATATTAGAGATTTCAGTATAGAACAGTCTTTTGACGCGGCTATTGCGCTTTTTCATGTGATGAGTTATCAAACGGAAACGGAAGGATTTTTGGCGGTATTGAGGAACGTATGGTCGCATTTAAAGGAAAACGGCGTTTTTATATTTGACGCCTGGTATGGGCCTGCGGTTTTAACAGAGAAGCCGGAAGTTCGAGTTCGACGTCTGGAGAATGAAAAGTATCGAATCACAAGAATAGCGGAGCCTGTTGCGCGTTTTAACGAGAATATCGTCGATGTGCATTATGACGTGTTTGTGGAAAGCAAACGGGATTTTAAATTTAAGAAAATAAACGAAATTCATTCTATGAGATATTATTTTTTGCCGGAAGTTCGATTGATGCTAAATATATGTGGATTCCGTCTTGAAAAAGCCTGCGAGTTTATGACGGATTGCGAGTTGGGGGAAAGAACATGGGGGAGCTTATTTGCAGCGAGGAAAAGAAAAAACATATAGGGATATTGGTGCATGTGAAACCGTGGCAGGGTGGAAGTTATCAATACGTTGAATTCATATTGGATGCCTTCGCCGCATGCTTGGATGAATACGTTGTGGACGTGATTTGTACTGAAAGTGGATGGGAGAAGATATTGAAGGAAAGATACCCCCTATTTTCTTGCCACAGAGTACCATTTTCTTATGAATTTATGGTGCAGGAAATTGACAATATGGGGTTTGATTACATTTTTATGCCCACTTATGGTGTGGATTATTTTTACGAAATTACTTTCAAGACGCCATTAATCAGCGTGATACATGACTTGATGTATTATTTCCAACCTCGTGGGAAAATGTGGACGTGCAAAGAATCATCTTACTTCTATCAAAAACAATGTCAGCGTTCTATAGGCGTTTTTGTGGATTCGAACATGGGAAAAGACCATTGTATGGAAGCATTGGGACACATGTATGAAGAAAAACTTTACGTTCTGCCGTTTCGCATTCCAAATTATTTGTATGAAACTACCACCAAGGAAGTATTTCTAAAAAACAAGAAATTTATTTTTTACCCTGCTCAATTTTTTAGAATAAAGAACCATATAAACCTTTTGCTAGCATTGTATTTTTTGAGACGAAAAGGAATCTATGTCAACCTGTTATTTACAGGAAAAGGAAAAGCGGGATATGATGATGTTTACGATATGGTGAAGATGTTAGATTTGGAAACACAAGTGGAGATCATTGATTATGTGAATGGCGCGGAGATGAAGTATTTGCTACAGGAAGCTCGAGCTATGATTATGCCATCCTACGCTGGTCCTACTAATATTCCTCCGCTTGAAGCTATGTTCATGGGGTGTCCTATTGCAGTATCTGATATTTTCGCTATGCCGGAGCAAATAGGGGATGCTGGGCTTATTTTTGACCCGAAGTCAATTGACGATATCGCCGATGTTCTTGAACAATTATGGGTAGATGATGAATTGTGTAAAAAATTGTCATTGCGAGCTAAAAATCGTGTGGAAATGTTCTCTAAAGAATTATTCAATCAAAGATTCCGTAAAGAGATGAGAGCGATTATTCAAAAACATAAGTCATCAATGCAGTACTTGGAAAACTTGGTTTGCATTTGTCGGCAATATCGTGAGATCTATCTCTATGGAGCCGGCGAAATTGGTTTTTTAGTTGGAAATTATTTAAGAGATAAAAAAGATATTCATATCAGCGGATATATTGTTTCTTCGTTAGATAGCACTTCAAAGGAGCTTCTGGGAATTCCTATATATTGTTTTAGTGACATAAAGGAAAAATTAAAAAATGCGCTTGTAATTTTAGCTTTATCAGAAAACATACAACGAGAAATAACCCCTATGTTGTGCGGGGTAAAAATGGGAATGATTCATGATATTTCAAATCAGGAAAAGAACGAGGCATGGGTTTATTATGTGAATGCTCATTAATTTAAAATGGATAAAAATTTTACAGTGAAAGATAAGATTTGACTTCTTGAAATGTTTGGATGTGGGATTGTGTATGTACATGAGTTTCCGTTTAACAAAGTAAAGCGTGATTCTAGCGTAATTATTTATGGAGCCGGTGCGGTAGGACAAGAATATCTTCATCAGGTAACGCTAACCCAGTATTGTAAGATAGTTTGCATGATTGATAAAAATTTTAGACGATATCAAGGTTTATCATGCCCCGTAAAAGCTATTGATGATTTAAGATTTTTAACTTACGATATAATCGTTATCGCCAATGAATCATCCACTATTGCAAATGAAATTAGAGATCTTCTTATCTATGAATATGACGTTGGTATAGAACAAATCATTTACGAAGAACACTACGTTCAATCAATACCTGTCGTTAGTGATACTGAAAAATTTTTACCGGAGAATAAACTTGCATTCTCAAAATTAGGAAAATATCCTATTGCGATCAACCTAAATGGAGGAATTGGAGATTATATCATTAGGAAAAAAATATTGTAGAACTGAGCTTATGGGATCCAAATGTTTTGATTGATATCTATGTGAACCAAGGAAAGCTAGAATTTGCTAAAAATCTTTTTTCGGATATCCCGAATATAAATAAAATTATAGAAGCGAATTCTCAATATTACATGCTGAAGTCTAAATATTTAGCGGCATTATATTTTGATGCAATGTTGCGTGTCGATCATATTGATGAAGGTTTGCTTTGCGATGTTCCGCAGGTATTGAGAAAAAATCTGCAAAATATAAAGAAAACTTGCGCGGCGTATGGATTGGAGTCGGGAGCAATTTTATACTCTATACATTATGCCAGATGCGAAAAAGATGGGTTGAATTGCTATACGTCATATAATCGTTATCATGCGTTTCACGTTACGGATTTTAGAACATCTGTTCCTCTCATCAATGATTATGAAAAAAATTTCAAAAGTTTGAGGTTGTCTGATTATATTACGTTAAACTATGGTTGGGACAAGAGTAACGGAGTCATAAGACCTGCTGCCAAAGCATGGCCTTTGGAATATTTTTCCTCGCTTGCTCGCATGATAAAAGAAAGATTTCCGAAAATATCTGTGATTCAAACCGGAACAAAAGATGCCGAAAAAATAGAACATTGCGATCAATATATCTTCGGGGAAAGTATTGAAACCATTAAATACGTATTAAAAAACTCCTTATTGCATATAGATATTGAAGGCGGCTTGGTACATATCGCCACACAGCTTGGAACCAAATGTATTGCGCTGTTTGGTCCGACGCCTGTGAAATATTATGGGTATGATGTGAACATCAATATTGTTTCCGAAAAATGCAAAAATTGTTATTGGCTCGTTGGGGATTGCATTTCTTGTTATCGTGGAATGGAAAAGCCGGAATGTATGTATTCGATTTCACCAAGCATGGTTATGGATAATGTGGAAGAAGTACTGAATAAGAGATTTGGGAAGTGAATTGTATGTATACAGAGTATGCTCGTGTTACGCCTATGTTCCCGTTCGGAAAGATTTCACCCGGAGAAACAGTTGTGATTTATGGGGTGGGTTATCTGGGGCAGGAATATATACGACAGATACAGGGGACGAATTATGCGAACCTGAAGTATGCGGTAGATAAAAATTGGAAGGAAAAGGTGAATTTTCCTGTTCAAGTCTTTCCTCCGGATGTTCTTGAGAACGAGCGTGAGGCAAGGATTGTGGTTGCTGTTGAATCTGACGATTTATATCGCAATATCAGAGAAAATTTGATGGTTATGGGGATATCGGATGATAGAATAATACATTCAGTATTTTTTTACTCGGCTTTAACGCCGTCCAGTAGATTCATAAGGCATACCCATTGTCAAAGTGAAGAAAAAAATAGTCTTGAGGAGAAAGCGGGTGTCGCTTTTTTCGATTTTTTCAAATCCGTGAAACTGGCATTGAACATACAATCTGTCTGCAACTACCCATATATTCGCATTGGAAAGAAAAATGACGGCGGATATGTCATGCTGGATGATTTCACATCGGGTTCTTTAGCCTATTCATTTGGCATTAATAACGACGTGTCTTGGGATAATGAAATGGCTGAACGTGGATATGATATTTATATGTACGACCATACCATAACTTCTCTTCCATACGAAAGAAAAGAATTTCATTTTTACAAACAGGGAATCTCAGGAAATAACGAGAGAACGTCGCATTTTGCAACTTTGGAACATATGATAAAAAAGAATGGTCATAGAAATATGATGAATATGATAATGAAGATGGATGTTGAAGGGTATGAGTGGGAGATATTCAAGCAGGTCGGTCAAGAAACACTGTCGCAATTCGAACAAATCGTCGTAGAACTTCATTCTGTTTTCGATTACAAGAGAAGGGATGAAATTCTCTTTGTATTGAATAAACTGAACCAAACGCACCAAGTTGTGCATGTGCATGGCAACAACTATTCCAATGTGCTGTGGTGCGATAAAACTCCTTATCCGGATACGTTGGAAGTAACATACGCATTGCGAGAAAAATATAAATTTCAAGATGATTATAATGTTTTACTTCCAATTTCACTTGATTGCCCAACTGCCCCTATTTTCAGGAAATTCCACTAGGACGATGGAACCGAGAATAACGATTGCAGAAGATCTTATATGGAGAGTTATCGATGGACGATTACCGCTATCTTTTCCCTTTTGAGAAAATCCCAAAAGGCTCAACGATTCTGATATATGGAGCCGGTATACTGGGTCAGGAATATCTGAAACAGATTCTCATATCGAATTACTGCAAAGTGGTTGGCTTTGTAGACAAAAATTACGCTGACTATCCTCCTATGCAGGTTAGAGTTTTTTCACCAGAGGCCATAGCGGAGTTGTCTTTCGATTATGTAGTACTTGCAATTCGAACCGAAAATTGGCTTTCTGAGATAGAACGGGTTCTTCTGGAGCATGGAGTCAGGCATGAACAAATCGTCTGCGTGCTGGAACGGAAGAGCGTACCGACAGACGCATATGAGTATGGACATGAAATAAATTGCTCGTTGGCGTATGAAACAGATTTGCAATCGGCGGCTATATTCACATCGGGTGGTCTTGGCGACATGGTCATGCAAAAACGGTTTCTCATGGAACTACTACATATTCTGCCCAATTTGGCAATTGACATATATGTTGTACAAAATTCATCGTTTCCAGAATGGCTGTATTCTGACAGTAATCAGATAAAAAACATCTTGCTGGATCTGGGTTTTCGGTACAAAGAACACAGAGAGCGCTATTCCTTGTCAATCCGCATCTATGGGAGCAGTTTTCTTCAGGTAGATTCCTTTCGCCCGGAATGTTTTGATGAGAACTCCGCTTTCGTAGAACAGATTATGTTGCTAAAAGAAACATGTAAGAAAGACGACGACCTGCTTGCCACACCGGATAGAGTTTCTTTTTATCGCCACATTTATCGTGGAGAAGATTGCTATTCTTGGTACAATCATGGAAACATTTTCCAAATTAATGACAGAAGCGTGGATATTCCCTTGATTGGGGATCCCAAGCGTGTTTTTCCTCAGATAGGTTCGCTGTGTTATATGACGGTTAATACAGGAAACGGATCCTGCATGGATGGAAAAAAGATTGCCAAAGCATGGCCTGCGCACCGGTTTGAGGAAACGCTTTCCATGTTCAAAAAAAAATATCCGTACATCAGTATAGTGCAGGTGGGTACATCAGATGAGGAAAGCATATCAGGCGCGGATTTTTGGCTTATGGGGCTGAAATATGATGTTCTTGCTCACGTACTAAAGCATAGCGTTTTTCATTTGGATATCGAGGGAGGCTTGGTGCATCTCGCAACACAGCTTGGAACAAAATGCGTTGTGCTGTGGGGACCGACTGTTTTCGAATATTTTGCGTATAAACACAATGTAAATATTAGAGTGGGAATATGTCATGGTTGCGCGGGATTGTATCGAGATATAAATAAATGCGCTCGCAATATGGATGAACCGGAGTGTATGTATTCCATTCAACCGGAAGTTGTCATGGAGGCAATCGATAGCGTGCTTTTAGATTTGTCAAATAGGAGTGAAAAAACACTTGAAAATGATGTTTGATGATACAAGAGAAATATACAAACGATTTGTAGATTCAGAGTCGCGCCATATATTTTTGAACAGGTTCTTGTATTCTGCGCTGGGAGATTTGCAATATATCAAGAATATGATACAAGGAACCGGATGGTGGAGACAACTTTCATCTGTGCTGCAAAACCTACATGACAGAGTATTTATTTTCGGTGCCGGAGGTTGCGGCCGAGACTTCCTTATTTGGCTGGATCATTGTGAAGGATTCATTGATAACAATGAAGCAATTCAGGGGAAATACCTAGATGGTAAGAAGGTATACTCTTTGAATGAAGTCATAGACGAATATGGCAACAAGCCGCACATGATTGTCATAGCGAATTATCTGCACCATGCGGAGATAAAACAGCAATGCGTGCAAGCCGGAATTCCCGGAGACAGGATTGTGGATATCGGATCTTTGATTGAAGACATGATGCACGCTCAATATTTTGATTTGCCAGATTTGCGTCGTGACGATGCTGAAGTTTTTGTGGATGTTGGGGGATTGAATGGCGCAACCGTATTGGGATTCATAAAATGGTGCCAAGGAAAGTATCGGCACATTTATTGTTTTGAACCTGATGCAAAATCCCTTTCCGTTTGCGAAGCATCCTTGTCCGCTTTGATTGACGAAGGTAATGTGACGCTGATTGGAAAGGGCGTGGGCTCTGTTCAAGGAAAAGCGCGGTTTCAATCTGCTGACCGAGGAATGTCGTCCATTTCCGTTGACGGCAACGTGGAAATCGAGGTAACGCGATTGGATGATGCGCTTTGCGATACGCGAGTTACCTTCGTTAAAATGGATATCGAGGGCGCAGCGATGGATGCGCTTCGAGGCGCGGAGCAAGTCATTCGCAGGGATCGTCCCAAATTGGCAATTTCCGTTTACCATCGGATGGAGGATATTGTGAAAATTCCGGCATTGCTGTTGGATTTTCAACCGAATTACACGTTTTACCTGCGACACTATTCTCTTTCATCGGGCGAAACAGTTTTGTACGCCATATAGATTGCAAAGGAGTAGATAATTATGCGCTCACCGGCAGATATGCAAACGATACAGATTGATATTACGAATGCCTGCAATAAACGCTGCTCAAACTGCACGCGTTTTTGCGGCAATCATCAGAAGAATTTCTTTATGAATTTCGACACTTTTAAAAGGGCAGTCAACTCTTTGGAAGGATATGATGGCGTCATCGGAGTGATGGGCGGAGAACCGACTCTGCATCCCGAGTTCGAACGGTTTGTCTTGTATTTGAGGGAGAAATTCGGCGAGCGGAAAGAGAAAAATCGCCTGATCTATCCCCAGCGGGAGTTCATCAAGGAAGTGCGTCGGCGGGAGTTTGAAAGCCATGTCTTGCGTAATCGCGCGGATGGGAGCAGGAACTTTAAGATGCGCGGACCGGGGCTTTGGTCGAACATGGGGGCAAGCTATCGCGGATACTATGAGTTGATCCAGGATTCTTTTCATGTGCAGTTCTTGAACGATCATATCAACTCCTCTTATCATCAGCCGGGACTTTTTGCTAGGAAGGATTTGGGAATCCCGGACGATGAATGGATCAAGCTTCGGGACAAATGTTGGATTCAAAATGAATGGAGCGCGACGATTACGCCGAAAGGCGCATTCTTCTGCGAGATCGCCGGGGCGTTGGATATGCTCTTTGACGGTCCCGGGGGGTGGAAGATTGAGCCGGGATGGTGGAGACGGACGCCGGAGGAATTTGGAGATCAGCTTCATTGGTGTGAACTGTGCGGATTCGCATTGGATACCTTCATGCGGGATGCAGAGGAAGAGACGGATGACGTATCCCCTACTTTGTACGAAAAATTGAAGGAGCTTGGCAGTCCACGGATGAAGGCAGGGCGCACGAATCTGGTCAAAATCGAGAACGGAATCATATCCGAAGAAAGTAAATCGCCATCCAAGGGTTTTGCTGCGGTTTCTGCGGCACAGCCCTATATCGAGCACTACGAAGATCGATTCAATGCGAGTAATTCCATCCTGTTCGTGGATAGTTATGAGAAGGTTCGTATTCCGACGGGGAATGGGTTTGGCGTAACTTTCAATAAGTGTTTGGAGGATTCCAAGGAATGGATTTTGTTCTTGGAAGAGGAAGGCAAGGGCGAAACTGAGATTGACCGACTGATTCAGAAGTATATTTTGAATCCCGGGACATTGCATATCGGTGATGGATTTGCGTTCTTCAGCAAGAATGCCCTTTCTCTTCGGAAGTTTGGATATGATCGCATCGCTCACACGAGGTCTTTTGATGAGATCGTGGAAGCGTGGCAACCGAACAAGGTTGTAAAACTGGGCGATATGGCAGAACTGACGAAGTGGAAACGAGGGACGATTGTTGCGGGCAAGCGGTATGTGATATGGGGAACCGGGCTTTCCGGAAGTTTTATCGCGGATGCGGTGGAAAGCTCGGGTGGAACTTTGGTGTTCGCCGTGGACAAAGACCAAGGTAAAGACGGCGTCGATTTTTATGGGGTGACAACCCATCAGCCGCAGTACCTTCTGGAATGTGACAATGAGTATGATTATCTCTTAATCGGACATTATTCGCAATTTGATGAGATTCGGGCAGAGGCGGTTGCTCTCGGGATACCGAAAGAGAAAATCGTTATGCCGTATGAGGTTTGAATATGGTCGTTGAAATCATCAAAAACCGCGACAGTTTTTACATCTACGGTGCTCAAGTGGTGGCATACGGTGCCTATACAGCTATTCGGCATCTTTGCGGAAAACTGCCGCAAGGTTTCATAGTCAATAGGTCGGATGGAAATCCGGAGGATATCGAAGGGATTCCGGTTTGTTCGAGGTGGGAATCCATTCCCAGGGAATCCCTGATTATTGTGGCAGTCACGGAGCTTTTGCATGAGGAGATTGCCAAAGCTTTGGAAGCGGCGGGCTTCACGAAGCTTTTTCTGCTGACCCAGCATGAGGAGCATCTTCTGATGTCCGCTTATTTTGAAAGCATCGGCAGGTTTCCTATGGCCAAGTTATCGACTGATGCGACTTTCGTGGATCTTGCCATTTACGAGGTGCGCAATCACCGGGACAAGCCTCTTTCAACACGACCTCCATTGAATGTGTTTGAGCATACAATACAAGCCGGAGCCGCTATTACAGAGGACCGCATTGCAAAAATCATGGATCATACGGGCAAAAATATTTCGGCGAAGAATAGACAGTATTGCGAGATGACCGCCACTTATTGGGTATGGAAGAATACCGACCATGACTGGAAAGGTATCGAGCATTATAGAAGACATCTCCTGGTGAAACAGGAGATGCTGACGAGCGATGTGGATGCAATTCTTCCCCTTCCCTATATCTGCTATCCCAATACTTTGTCGCAATTTCGCCGTTTTGTAAGCGAAGATGTGCTTCAAGCGTTGTTGCAGGTACTGAGGGAGTTGCATCCCTCCGAATATGACGGTTATCTTTCCATCCTTCGGGGACAGTACCAGTATACTTATAACCTCGTTTGCGCAAAGGCGGAAGTATTTGACGATTACTGCGCATGGTTCTTCCGCATCACGGAACATATGGAGGGCATGGCGGATATTGTGCCTGATATTGAGAAAACCCGCGCTCTTTCCTATGTTGCGGAGGTTTTGACAAATCTCTACTTTATGTCACATCAGGATGTGTGGCGGATACAGCATGTGGAGAAAGCAATTTACGTGTGAAGATAGGAGCAAACGGCATGAAACGTATCTTGGTAACCGGCGGAGCAGGTTTCTTAGGCTCCCATCTTTGCGACAGGCTTTTAGCGGACGGAAATGATGTCATCTGCCTAGATAATCTTTTCACGGGGAGCAAGGACAATATCCGGCATCTCCTTGCCAATCCTTACTTCGAATTCATCCGATATGACGTGACGGAGCCGATTCGTTTGGAGGTTGACCAGATCTATAATCTTGCCTGTCCGGCCAGTCCTGTGCATTATCAGTACAATCCCATCAAAACGGCGAAGACCTCGGTGCTGGGAGCCATGAATATGCTCGGGTTGGCGAAGCGGACAAAGGCGAGAATCCTGCAAGCGAGTACCTCAGAGGTTTACGGCGACCCTAAAGTACATCCTCAACCGGAAAGCTATTGGGGTTCGGTTAATCCCATCGGTATCCGTTCTTGTTACGACGAGGGTAAGCGACTGGCGGAAACGTTGTTCTTTGACTACCATCGGCAGAACGGCGTAGATATCCGCGTTATTCGCATTTTCAATACCTACGGGCCTCGTATGAATCCTTCGGACGGTCGGGTAGTGTCCAATTTCATCGTGCAGGCTCTTCGGGGAGAAGACATCACGGTCTATGGGGAAGGGATACAGACTAGGAGTTTCTGTTATGTGGACGACCTTATTGACGGCATGGTGCGTATGATGGAGGCGGAGGATTTCACGGGTCCCGTCAATCTCGGCAATCCTGGAGAGTTCACCATGCTGGAGCTGGCGGAAAAGGTAATCCGGCTGACGGGTTCTAACTCCCGCATCGTGCATGAATCGCTCCCCAGTGACGATCCGGCGCAAAGGCGACCGGTCATCGACATGGCCAGAGAGAAACTTGGCTGGTATCCGACTGTGGGTCTGGAAGAAGGCTTGCAACGAACTATCGCGTATTTCCGTGAAATTCTTTGATAGGAGCAGGAGGAGACTTATCGTGAAGATTGCAGTGGTTGGCACAGGATATGTGGGGCTTGTAACGGGTACATGTTTTGCGGAAATGGGGAATAAAGTTTGGTGTGTTGATGTTGACGAGCGCAAGATTTCTATGTTGAAACAAGGCGTCATTCCCATATACGAACCGGGACTAAAAGAGATGGTATTGGAAAATTGTGAACGCGGACATTTGCATTTTACAACTGATGTTGAGGAGGCTTTACAGCAAGCAACGCTCTGTTTTATCGCAGTAGGAACGCCTATGGGTGAGGATGGGAGTGCGGATCTTTCCTATGTGGAAACTGTTGCTAGAGACATTGGTCAGCATATGGTACGACATATGTATGTGGTGGACAAGTCCACGGTTCCCGTGGGAACGGCAGAAAGGGTGCGAGGCTGGATACGGGAGGAATTGGACAAGCGAGGACTAGAGATAACTTTCGATGTCATTTCCAATCCCGAGTTTCTAAAGGAAGGTGCGGCTGTAAATGACTGCATGAAGCCGGACCGCGTAGTTATTGGCGTAGACAATGATAATGCTCTGGAGGTTATGAAGGAACTTTATCAAGCTCATGTTAAGAATACGGAAAACTTCATCGTTATGGACATTCCCAGTGCGGAGATGACTAAATATACGGCGAACGCTATGCTTGCAACGAAGATTAGCTTTATGAACGAAATAAGCAATATATGCGAACGTGTAGGAGCAGATGTCAATAAGGTGCGTCGCGGCATCGGTAGCGACTCTCGCATCGGATACAGCTTCATTTATCCTGGCTGCGGTTATGGGGGAAGTTGTTTTCCAAAAGACGTGCAAGCGTTGATTAAAACCGCAGAGAATAATGATTATGAGCCTAAAATTCTTTCTGCAGTGGAAAATGTGAACGAGGAACAAAAGCTTGTACTACCGAAAAAGATAACAGATTGTTTTGGAGAAGATTTGTCAGGTAAGCAATTTGCCGTATGGGGACTCAGTTTCAAACCCGATACTGACGATATGAGAGAATCACCGGCAATTACGATTATAAAAGAATTGACAAAACGTGGAGGAAAGGTTGTAGCGTATGATCCAAAAGCAATAAATGAAGCGAAAGAATGTTATTTAAAGGACGAACTTAATGTTTCGTACGTAGATAGCAAATACGATGCTTTAAAAAATTCGGATGCGCTTGTACTTGTAACGGAGTGGAAAGAATTTCGCCAGCCAGATTTCGAGGAAATGGTAAAACTCTTGAAGCAACCATTGATTTTTGACGGGAGAAACCAGTATGACAAGAAGCGACTTGCAAAGTACGGGATTGAATATCATCAAATCGGGGTGGCATAGATAAATGAGGTGAGAACTGTTGGATTTTCAACTTATGGCATCCATGATGTGCGCCAATTACGGAAATCTGGAGAAAGAAGTCAGGGATTTAGATACGGGCGGCATCGACTCTTTCCACATCGACATTATGGACGGGCGATATGTGCCGAACTATGCTATGTCTTTGAATGATATGCGCTATATCCGCTCCGCCACGACGAAGCCTCTGGATGTGCATCTTATGGTGGAGCATCCCAACAATAACATTGAGATTTTTATAAATCATCTCAAAAAAAATGATACAATCTATATACATCCGGAGGCGGAGTATCACCCTTCCACGACGTTACAGAAGATTATCAACGCAGGACTTGTTCCGGGTATTGCCATAAACCCCGGCACTAGCGTTGAAACCATCTACGAAATGCTGCGTATTGTGAAGTCCGTCTTGGTTATGGCTGTGAACCCCGGAAATGCGGGGCAAATGTTCTTGCCCTATGTAGGAAAGAAACTGACGCATTTATTGGAGATTCGTAAGGAAATGAAATTTGATGTATATTGGGACGGAGCTTGCAGCGCAGAAAAAATTCGAAATTTTGCGCCCTTGGGCGTTCACGGTTTCGTGCTCGGTACGACGCTTTTGTTTGGCAAGGAGCAACCCTATGGAGAAACGTTGCAGGCTATACGGGAGATGAGATTTTGAACATCGCATTGGTTCTGGCGGGTGGCGCGGGAAGTCGTATGGAGCAGGATATTCCCAAGCAATTTATCCATGTGAACAATCGCCCCGTGATTATCTATACCCTTATGGCATTGCAACAACATTCGGAAATCGACCGCATTCAGGTGGTTTGTATTGACGGTTGGGAGAAGATTCTTCAAGCCTATGCGAAGCAGTATAATATTGCAAAATTGACGGGAATCGTGTCCGGCGGAGGAACACGGTTTGAATCTACGCGATTGGGAATGGAATCTTTGGGAGATGTGGCGGATGAGGACATCATAATTGTCCATGACAGCGTTCGCCCTTTGGTTACGGCGGAATCTTTGTCGGATACTATCGTTGTGTGCCGTTCCTTCGGCAACTCCATAACAATTCTGGATTGCGTGGATACTATGTATGCAAAGACGAACGAGCAGTTCACATCGCGCGAGGTTGACCGTGGAAGTCTAGTGCGTGGTCAGACACCGGAGGCGGTATCCGGCAAGCGTATGCGCGAAATGTATGCGGCATCGGATGCAAAGGGAATTCGTATGGATTCCATTTCCGCTATGCAGAACGCTCTTGGGTGGGACATTCATTTTGCAAAGGGATCGGAGCGCAATATCAAATTGACGCGCGCGGAGGATATCGAGCTTTTCAAGGCTCTTTTGACAACGGAAAAGGATGCGTGGTTGAAATGAAGGCGTTGAACTTGCACGGTATTGGAGATTTGCGGTATGAAGATGTACCGATGCCGCAAAGAAAAGCGGGCGAAGTGTTACTGAAAATTCGCGCTGTGGGTATCTGTGGCAGCGATATTCCTCGGGTGTTCGAGAAGGGAACGTATCATTTTCCTACGATTGTCGGTCACGAATTCGCAGGGGAGATTGTGGAGGCTGAGAATTCCAACTTGATTGGACGCAGAGCGGCAGTATTTCCTCTCTTGCCTTGCGGCAAATGCGAGGCATGCCGAACGGAGCATTATGCCCAGTGTTCACATTATGATTACTACGGCTCTCGCAGAGACGGCGCTATGGCGGAGTATCTGGCGGTGAAGGAAAAAAATCTCTGCCTTTTGCCGGAAGGAGTCAGCTACGAGGAGGCCGCTATGAGCGAGCCTGCGGCGGTGGCTATCCATGCGTTTCGAAAGAGCGGCGTTGGAGCGGGCGATACGCTCCTTATCTATGGAATCGGCACGATCGGTCTGATTTTAGCCCAGTGGGCGAGAACTGCAGGCGTAAAAAATATCGTGCTAGTGGGGCGCACTGATGACAAAGTGGAGTTTGCAAAGAATTTGGGATTTCCGCTGGCCGTGAATGCGCGAAAGGATGACTTGCGCAAGTTGGTGGAGGAGTTGACGAGCGGTCAGGGAGCGAGCGCTTGCATTGAGGGTACGGGGAAGTCGGAGCCGTGGAAGTCATGTATTAGCTGCGCGCGACCTCATGGTACAGTGGTAAGCATGGGAAATCCCGTGGGGGAAATGCGGCTTTCACAGGATGATTATTGGAAGATACTCCGAAAGGAGCTCCACCTTGCGGGGACGTGGAACAGTAGTTTCGATAGTCGTGAGAACGACTGGAGCGAGGCTGTCATGGCCATGCAGGAAAAGCGGTTGGAGTTAAAAAGCCTCATTACCCATACCTTTTCCCTGGATGAGTACGAAACAGCCTTTTCCCTTATGCGCGAACGCAGGGAGATGTACTGCAAGGTAATGTTTGTGATGTAAAAATAGTCAAGCGCCAGTGTGGTATAAGCGCGGTCGTTTCATAAAAATTTGCAACCAGATATAAAATTTTGTTACTATTCAAGGGTAGTAACAAAAGAAAAATATTGCTCTTCATGGTCAACCCCTCCGCCCTTCGGGCACCTCCCCTTTCAGGGGAGGCTTTCTGATTTCTCATTTTGCGGATATATAACAAGACTAGATGTCCCGTGCCTCTACGGTGAGGGTCTATATCGGAAGAAAGGCGGGAGTTTAAATCTCCCGCCTCTCGGACGTCTTGTTGAAATGCTGACGTATGTAGTTTTTTCTTCTGGCGAAGAAAAA
>JAGBMX010000072.1 GCA_017634675.1 Selenomonadaceae bacterium
AAAAGAAAAAAAGAAAAGTAAAGGTTTTTTAAAAATTCAGCTTTTCGAGGAGGAAGCGTTCGTCTTCGGGGGTAAGTTCTACGCCGCGAAGGAGTTTTTGGGTGATATAGGCGGCTTTTTCGGCTTTTTGGAAGTCTTCGTATTCGTAGTAACGATTAAGAGAGCCGGCTATGTCGTAGGCGCGTTGCAGTTCGTCTTCAGGTACGGCAACTCCTTTTCTTTGGTCGGCTACGCAGCCTACGGCTATCAGACTGCAAATAAGTTCCGTGCCGTTTATCAAGCCGCTCGCTATCAAATCGTTCAGCTTTTTCAGAACCTGACCTCTTGTCACGCCTTCAAGCTCATTTGCGTCGGTATCGCAGAAAATTACGCCTATGGCGTGGGCGCTGTTTTGTATGTGGGTTTTTTTGCGGTTCATGACTTGGTTTGCGTCGTTTACGAAATTGTCGTATATCCACTTTATTTGCGTCTTTGTCTTAGCGTAGGTGTATAACAGCGCCGCGCGGAACCTTTCATAGGTTTGGAGCTTTTCTATTTTTGCGATATCCTCTTTATCGGCGCACATATAAAGGGTATAGAGAGCTTGTATCTTGGTGCCAGTATCCGTTCTGTACATAAATCCGCCAAAATCAATACCCTGCAATTCTCCCGTTACCTGTTCCAAACATAAATCCGCCAGTTTGCGCCTCTCTTTGTCCGTCCAGCTGCCGCCTATGCTTCTTGCGATTATAAAGCAACGTCTGGTAAATTCTTCTCCGGAGTGTCTTTCTATGGCTTTTAATATGGGTTCTGCAAAATCTTCGGGGTTTCCCGCTCCTTTTACGGATTGCACCAACACTTTAAGCTCCCTCGCTATGGCGGATTTTTTCTTCAGCCTTTGAACGGGATTTTTGATACGAACGGCTTCATAGGCGCGACATTTCTGCTCGATAGACACCATCTCCGCTTGCGGATTTAACTTGGTGCCGATTTTTGCGATAACCCTTACCGCGTTGGCGGGTTTTGCGTCGCCTCCTATGACGATATCGGTTCTTCCAACCTCTATCTTGTCAAGCCCGTTTTCCTTCCTGCTGGTCCACGCCGTTAGGGTAATAACCTTGTTTTCTCCCATATAAATCTTAAAGGCAACATAACTACCGTTGGGATAACTGCCGTGGAACTGTATCTTCCCTCTGGCTATCGTGCGATAAGTGTTGTCAATATTTCGACTCTGTATGGGAAGCTCAATGCGGTCGTTGCCAGGCATCAGCCTGTAACCCGTCATAACCTCCGATTCGTAGGGAAGTTCCGCGCCGGTCGGGATAATCTCCACATGGGTATCGTTCCTTGCTCCAAGATACAGCGCGTCGTTTAATATATGCTTGCCCCATTCGATGGATTTTATGTTTTCTCTGGATTTAACAGCTTTTTTCGCTCCGTACGTTGCGGGTTCCTCGGGTCCGGACAAAGGCTCTTTGGCTCTTGGCTCGGTCTTTGTCACGCCGACTTTACGCATATACTCCTGCATTTCGTCGTGTTTGTGGAGATAATGATGATATACGGCGGCTCCTCTGGCTACGGATTGATCGGGGTCAAGCGCCACGATCGGAGGGAATCCGAAGAATTTCTCCAATCGCTCCGTCACCATATAAAACCTTGACATTCCCCCGTTCATTATTACCGCGTCTATTTTGGGAGTACCGCCCCCTGCGGCCGCCTTTGCCAGTACGTCCAGTATCGGATAAATAATGTTTTTGGTATCTCTTATTGAGGATAATTTTTTATAGTCCTCAAAAGATAAATCCTCCCCCATAAAAGTATATAGAATCTTTTCTATATCTTTGGTGACAAAAGAATCGTCGTAAGCGTAACCCGTACTGTTTATGGTACCGCCCACGGGGAAATCCTCTTCTTCGTCGTCCCAACCGGTTGCGACGAAGTCGTCGTCGTGGCGGGAACTAAGTTCTAATTTTAATTCTTCGGCGTAACTTCTAAGCTGCGCCATAACGGCTTTTTCTTCCCGTCTGATTTTATTTATTATATCAGGATGTTTCTGATACTGCGCCATATACCTTTGATACATGGACTTGGCGATTTCTTCGTCGAAATCGTCGCCTCCCAATAAGGTATATCTGTTTGTGGCTATCTCCTTTACCTTTAATATATCGGGATTTTCCTTGCTTCTTACCAGTTTATGCAGGGTAATGTCAAGTGTGCCGCCGCCGAGGTCAAACACCATGACATTTTTTTCTTCGTTTAAATCTAGTATATGGTCTGAAATTTCACCGTTATGCACTTGATTGATAAAATCGTAAATAACGGCGTTGGGTTCCGATAGAAGAATCGGTCTTTCCGAGCCGTCTTCGTTGGTGACGGCAATACCCGCAATTTCTGCGGCGTCTCTTGTCGCCTTGCACATAACGGAGTCGAAATTTGCGGGAACCGTTATAATCGCATCGTGAATTTCGGTGCGGTATATTTTTCCTGCGGCTTTCAGCAAATGCTCGATAATTCTTGCGGAAATTTGCGCCGGGGTCTTATCCGGCACGCCTTCCGCCAATCCTTGAGCAATGGCGCTTCCCATTTGGCTCTTTATGGATTTTGCGACCAGATGCGGTCTTAAAGAGTATCTGTTTTTTGCAAAATCCCCCACTACGGCTTGATAATTGCGTTCTTCATCGTAATAAACGCAAGAGGGCAGGGTGGGTTTCTTACTCTGTTGGAATTTTGCGGTGTCGCGCATTGTGCTGTACATATCCACAGCCCTTGGGATATCCACCACCTTGCTGACCACGTTCCCGTTCGCCTTGATGTTGATTGTCGCAAGCACCGAATTTGTGGTGCCTAAGTCGATTCCCACGCATAAATCGTTATGTTCCGTAAATTCATTCATTATCTTCTACCTCCTTTACCTTAGGCCTTGCTATTTGCAGATCTTTGTCGGAATAAATCCAACCGGGGGACACGACCTGAACGGTCTTTTCCTCGTCTTTATCGGCAAAGGGACTGCCGTCGTAGTCGCAGAACTCTATGTCGGCGGCCTTTACCTTTTTTATCTCCTGAGGCTTCATTATGGGGTTTATACCGCTGTCCCGCACAAATTGAGTGAGCTTTTGGGTCATAATCAAAAGTCCCCCGATCTCCGGCGGAAGTTCGCAGTGTTCCTTTTTAAGCCTGGTGACTCCCTTTCTGACATTAAGCAACTCGTCAAGTATCCGCCCGTATTTATCCGAATTGAGCCTTGAAAAGAAATCCGCCATCTCTTTGACCTTGCTCTCTTCAAGCCGTTCGTCAAATTCGTCTTGCAGGTCCTTAAGCATCATATCGGAGCGTTCCAGCGCCTGTTCAAGTCTTGAAACTTCCTTGTTGCTCTTGTTTTCTTCCTCTTCTTCTGCCTTTAGGTTTTTTAACCCGTGTCCTTTGTCGGAATTGCAGTATTCCGCCAATGCATCCGTTATGTCATAGAGGTAATACATAGCGAATACCTGACCGAATTTCTCTATGACGGGACCTTCTTCGGTATTGCCTAGTTCAGGCAACACGGTGCAAAGTTTCATGCAGGCGAAACGGTTGCGGATTTTTGGGCGTTTACTCTTTCTGCTGTTTACGTTCTCTTCCCGTTTTTCCAGGAAAGCGTCGTAATCTTCCGCCTTTCCGGAATCAAGGGCTTTCATAAAGAGTTTCCCCAATTTTTCAGCCCATTCGATCATCTCCTGCCGTTCTTCTTGGGTAATCTTAAAACTCTTGAAGATGTCAATAACGTCGCTGCCCCTTAAATCGTAGCCGTATTTTTCATTCATGGCGTCCGCGCAGCGTCTGGGCGCAAGCGACCCTTTCTTGCACAAAATCCTTATCAGACGGTTTTCCTTCATCACGTCTTCGTTAAATCCGCTATCGGAAGTTTCGCTCCGCTTGCTCTTTTTCACAAGGCAAGCCTTGGTATAAGACAAGAAATTCTTCATTGCCTCGCTGTTCATATCCGGCATTTGTTGCACCTTCTTATGTTAAATTTAAGTAACCTCTAAAAACCGTTCTTTTCTCAGACTGTAGACTTATTATTGTTGCTCCCAATTGTCACCTATCGTCAGGGGGAACTCCCCCCTACCCCCCTCTAAGAGAGGGGCTTGGTTTGAGGAAATATTGAAATTTTTTGGCTCAAAAGTCGCAATCCGAGTGCCTCCCTCCTAGAGGGAGGTGCCCGAAGGGCGGAGGGAGAGCCGTGAAGAGCAGAATTTTTATTGTAAATTTAATGATTTGTCGACAGTCTGACCCCCCTCTAAGAGGGGGCTTGGTTTGAGGAAATATTGAAATTTTTTGGCTCAAAAGTCGCAATCCGAGTGCCTCCCTCCTAGAGGGAGGTGCCCGAAGGGCGGAGGGAGAGCCGTGAAGAGCACTATTTTTCTTTTTGTACTACCCGTGAATAATAATACATAAGCGTAGATTTAAAGTTGATAAAGTTTTTTCTTTTCTCTTTTTCTTTGTTACTTTCTTTTTCTCTTTTCTTTTTTTCAAAAAAGAAAAGAGAAAAAGAAAGTAAGGTTTTCAGAGATGTCCTTTACCTGAGTTTACGCACGGCTGCGGCGACTTCTTCGGCTTCGGTGCCTATTATTATCTGCGCCGCGTTGCCGGTCTTTATGACGCCTTTTACCTTACTTAGTTTCTCCAATTCTTTTACCTCTATCTTTTTTCCGTCGTTTACCTCTATACGCAGTCTGGTTATGCAGTTTCCAAGCTCTTTAATGTTTTCTTTGCCGCCTAAAAATTTGAGTATGCTTGCGGCTAAATCCGCATGATTATTTGCAGACCCCGCTGATTCTGCGCGCGGTGTTTCCTCGCTTTTTTCCTCGTCGGTATCGGTCCTGCCGGGAGTGTTGAGGTTAAATTTAAGGATAGCAAACCTAAAGACCGCATAATAAATCACGGCGAAAGCAAGTCCCAAGGGTATCAGCAGCAGGGAATTCGACGCCAATCCGAAGCTTAGGACGTAATCTATAAAACCTGCGGAGAAACCAAACGCCTGTTTTATTTGAAGGGCGTAGGAAATCCCCATGGAAAGACCCGTTAAAAGCGCATGAAGCGCATATAATCCGGGTGCGGCGAACATAAACAGAAATTCTATAGGCTCCGTTACGCCGGTTAAAAAGGAGGTAAGGGCAAGGGACGTCATAAGCCCCGCCAATTTTTTCCTTTCGGATTTTTTCGCCGTATGGTAAATCGCAAGAGCAACGGCGGGCATTCCGAACATAATCACAGGGTAAAATCCCGAGAGAAATAATCCCGCATTTGGGTCGCCGGCGAAAAATCTATTTAATTCGCCTGTTGCAATAACCCCCGAATTCGTGATATACTCGCCAAAGACGAAGAAAATATAACTGTTTAAAATATGATGAAGTCCAAAGGGCAAAAGCGCCCTGTTCAAGACTCCATAAACCCCGGCGCCGAGCGCTCCCGTTTGAGTCAACTCTTTTCCGAGCATTCCCATGGCAGTTTGGCAATAACCCCAAACGACTCCGCAGAAACAAGCGATGATAAGCGAAAAAAATACGGTAACTATGGGGATAAATCGTTTGCCGCCGAAAAATCCCAGAAAATCCGGCAGCTTTATCTCGTGAAATCTGTTGTAAAGCCATCCCGCCATAAAACCTGCGATTATTCCGGCAAATACACCCATGTTCAAACTTTCGTCAAAGGCTTTCACGGCGGAGGTCAACGACAAATACCCGACGGCGCCGGATAATCCCGCGGCTCCCGCCTCATCCTTTGCAATTCCTATCGCAACGCCGATGGCAAAGATGAGCGGCAGCTCGTTAAATATTGCTCCCCCCGCCGCGTTAATAAAGGCTACGTCAAAAACGTCCGGCGCGCCCAACCTAAGCACCAACGCCGCAGCGGGCAATACCGCCACCGACAACATCAATGCCTTCCCTATCCTCTGTAATTCGGCAAATATTTTCGACAATGATTTTTCGCACCTTTCTTGGGGCGCTGCCCCTTGACCACGCCAAAGGACATTCGCCCTCGCTCTCGGGTGAACTTTAAGAGAAATTTTCGTGTATATTTTATTAAAGTTTTTTCTTTCTCTTTTTCTCTCAGAGTGTAGACTTATTATTGTTACTTCCAATTTCAAGGGACACTCCCCCCTACCCCCCCCTCTAAGAGGGGGGCTTGGTTTGAGAAATATTGAAATTTTTTGGCTCAAAAGTCGCAATCCGAGTGCCTCCCTCCTAGAGGGAGGTGCCCGAAGGGCGGAGGGAGAGCCGTGAAGAGCACGATATTTATTGATTTG
>JAGBMX010000073.1 GCA_017634675.1 Selenomonadaceae bacterium
AAGTACTGCATGAAGCGGGAACGGGAAATGTCGTAAAGGAATATATAAAATTTTGTCATGTATACGACGAGCAAGTTAAACTTTACGGATATTCGCAAACAGCGGTTGAAAAGACGATTGCTATTTGCTCCCGTGAAAACGTGTTAAAGGATTATTTGGAAGAGCGGGCGAAGGAGGTTCGCGATATTATGTTTACGTTATTTGACCCTGACGAAGTTATGGAAAGGCATATTGCGTATGAGAAAAGGATTGCTAGGAATGAAGGCAGGAATGAAGGCATGAGCGATATGGTTAAGAATTTTCTTTCTTGCGGCACTCCCATGGAATATATCGTCAAAGCTTCCGGCTGGAGCGAAGATAAAATTCGCTCTTTACAGTAAATATACCACAAAACGGCTCAAGCCTATTTGCTTGAGTCATTTTCTTCAAAATCAATTCCAACAGTAAATTTGGGAATGTATACTCCCATACCTTTTTTCTCAAAAAGATTCTTATTGACGAATTTACCCGCCACTTCCCAAAATTCTTCTTTTGTAACGGATAAATACTTACACGCCATGTCTATGTATTTTTCCCCGCAATATATTAATATTCCTCCATCTTAGTCGCAACTATTGCATGACTGGCAGTTAGGCAAGGCACTTCGTTTACTATAGGGTACGCTAATAAACTTTCCTTTGAAAAATACGCATTGCCCAACTTTTTCAACGGTGTTTTTGTGATAGGACAACATAATTTATCAACTACATCCGCTCCTGCATTTTTTCTTATAATCATCATTCCTACAGGATTCAACGGATTACGATTCATGCCGTAAAGTTCCCACGATTCGATGTTGAAGTTAAGTTCTTTAGCGGTATTATACAAATTTCTTACATATCCATGGTATTCCATTCGACGACGCGATTCTTCGTCAGCTAAATCATAAGCTGGTTCAAGTAAAATTAAATACTCGTTTGTAACTCGATACAGCTCTTGTAGAATTTCTCTTTCGTGTCCGGCATTTGGTTCCACAGCTTCACATGTGAACACGATATCTATAGCGTTATCAGCAAGAGGTAATTGAAACATATCTCCCACGCACAAGAATGGCTTATTTTGTCCTTTTATATACTTCGACGCAAACTGTTGACCGGCTTTAATTCTTGACCACGAGATGTCCGCCCCACCTAGAAGTTCAGGGCTTCCCGCCATTTTATTCGATAGCGCCACCAACATATTGGCTTCTCCAACGCCACATTCAAATATACTTCGTTTATTGCATGATAAATTATCGATAGTTTTTGCAAGCTTAGGAACATAATCCTCAAAATAACCCGGATTTTTTTCATATCCTGCAGAGGATGTTCCTGCTTGAAAATCGTAGCTAATCAAAATGTCCTCAACAGTATTTTCCTTTTGACCATATTCATTTTTTAAATAACGTATGATATTTTGATTTTGTTGGTATAATTCTCCGATACGGGAAAGCATTTTTATCTTGTCAAACATTTTCTAATTCCTTTCATATGCCTAATATTTTGTAATTACTGATTAAACTCAAAATTCATCTTTCAGTTTGAGCAATCCTCATAATCTCCCCCACCACATTTTCCGTCGCCGGCTGAAACAACTTTTCGCAAACGCTTTCGCCCGACTTGCCGCAATTCTTAAGTCCATCGTATAGCTCGGCTTTGGTAAAACACGCTTTGCCAATCGATAGCCTATTTGTAATGCACATATCTTTTTGCAATAGATTGGGTTGGTAACTTATTACGGATACTCCCATTAAGGCGCCGTACAATAAAGCCATCGTGTTCATGCCTACAACGATTTTTGAATTCAGCATCGCTTCGTCGGTATCGCCATTTATGGATAATTTTTGATACTTTGCTTTAAAATCCATAGAATCCTTTGGATGAAACTTTATCGAAAGAGGCAATGACAATTCTTTACAAATTGACATCAAATCCTCCATAACATCGTATTCGTTAAACCCAAGGGATTTTCCGTATAAGACCGATAATGGCTGGGATAAAAACAACACTCTTGTTTTGGGTTTGCTGTCTTTACTTTTGTTTTTTAAAAGATACTTGTCTAAACCGGGATGACCGACGACTTTGATAATGCTTTCGGGCACGCCGTCCGCAATAGCCTCTTTTTTCGCTATGTCGTCCATCATAAAGTAAAAATCGGGATAGATATGCTCCCCGGATTTTGTCGATAAAAACCGTTTAGCGTAATTTGACCAATAATCTAAAACGGAAACGGTAACAACTTGAGCGCTTTTACACATAGCTATGGAACGAATTTCCGTGTCGTCTGCCCAACTTGTACCCGTTACCAAACATTGAAGTTCGTTTTGTTTCAAATACGCTTCCAACGAGCGAAGTATATCCTCTTTATCTTTACGGTAAGTTTCATACTTGTCTCCGGCAGGTCCAGCCGCATAGAAGATCTTATCATAAAGTTCCGTGGGAAAGGCCTTATATACGGGAGCAATTACATCGCTTCCGCCGGGGTCATGGGCAAGAAAGATTATCTTTTTCATATTTTCTTAAAATATCCCTTTCATTCCATATCTTTTGAACGGCTTCGAAAAATTCGTCGATGTTTATTTCATTAAACGGTTCCCGACAAATATCTACGTTCAACAATGTTTCATAATGCATCGTTTCCACAACGGGACAAATGTCCTTTTGATAATTCTGAGTAGGGGGATTTATAAAAGCGAAAGGATATTTTGTATCGTTAAATATGCGCTTGTGCTTATAAAGATTCATTAGATAAATAGGTTTTACATAACCTACTCCGAGAGGGAAGCCTTCTGCTTTCATAGCTAAAGCGAAGGTTTCTCTTTTTATTCCCCAAACCGATTTATTGTATTGCATGGGATAAACGTAATACGAATGAGTGTAACCTTCAGGCACAAACACGCCGTTTAACCCATCGAAATTTTTAAGCGCGCCGGATATTTTATCGGCTAAAAACCTGCGCTTATTTAAAAATCCGTCTAACTTCTTTAACTGCTCGATACCAATGGCAGCATGCAGTTCGCTCATACGATAATTGCTGCCGAGAATTGCGGTTTCCATATCCCCTTCTTCGTCAAGGGCAACTTCGCCGTGATTTCTTACCAATTGACAACGATATGCCAAATCCTTGTTATCAGTAACAAGAACCCCGCCCTCGCCGCTGTGGATAATCTTGTGGTAATTTAGGCTAAATACGCCTATATCTCCGAAAGTGCCGGCTTCTTTACCGTCGATAGTTGCGCCCGGAGCTTGGGCGTTATCTTCGATTACATATAAATTATGTCTTTTTGCTATTTCCGTAATTTTGGGCAAATTGCTTGGGAGACCGAAAATATTTACCGTTAATATAGCTTTCGTGCGAGGAGTTATCCACTCTTCTATTTTTTCGGGATTTAAGGTATAAGTGTTGGAGTCGATATCGACAAATATCGGCGTTGCGCCGTTCATTAAAATTGCGCTTGCAGAGGCTACCATCGTATAAGGGGAAACTATAACCTCATCGCCGGGGCCTATGCCGCAGGCGGCAACGGCCGTATGAAGCGCGGTGGTCGCCGAATTAACCGTAACGGCGTATTTGGAATGAAATCTTTGGCAAAAAGCCGCTTCAAGTTCCTTTACCTTGGGGCCTCCAAGAAACTTCTCTCCGCTGTTTGCCAAAAACGCCGATAGGACCCCGGACTTCATCACATTCGTTACGGCACTTAGTTCTTCTTCACCCATGGTGCTGGTCCAAGGTATCGCCTTTTTTCTTACGGGCGAGCCTCCCAGTAACGCTAATTTACTCATAAATATGTCACCTTTACTTCTCTTTTCTCATTGTACGAACTTTCCACGGCCTCGGCCACATATAAAGGATAAACGGCGTCTTCCATTTTGCATAAAGGTTCTTCGTTATCCTCCAACACACGGACAATATTGTTTATCGCATTCGCCATGCAAGATTCTTTCATAATATCGGTATGAGTCTTTTCCAAAAACAGCTCCTTAAAACCTTGAAACGCATGATGAGGTTGAACGTTGTAGAATAAAAGTTTGTCGCCGCTGTCTTTCATGGAAATCTTTCCGTTTGTAAAAAAGAGGTCAATCTCAAAAACATAATAATGCTTGTCGTTTATGGCTTCGGCATAACCGGTAACTCCATCTTCGTAGCAAAAAAAGAAGGAAT
Source organism: Selenomonadaceae bacterium (assembly GCA_017634675.1). Taxonomy (GTDB): domain Bacteria; phylum Bacillota; class Negativicutes; order Selenomonadales; family Selenomonadaceae; genus RGIG9201. The sequence continues at coordinate 4,180 of JAGBMX010000073.1, forward strand.
AACTGTTTTCCCCCTCATTTTCCGAAGAGGTACAGACTTTTTGCAGGGCGTTTACATAGGAAATCCTCTTCCCCGTCCACATATACAGAAGGTCGAAAAGGTGAGAACCCGTGTTATAAATCCCCCTGGTATACCGAACGTGAATTTTTTCCAATTCGCCGTAGATTTTTTTGCGGATATATCGAGCCACATCTTGCAAACCCGTATTGAAACGTCTGGATATATTGGGAATCAATCTGCATTTGGGGTATTTTCCCATAAGCTCCGCAAGCTTTTGAATTTCACCTGTATCAAACACCAAAGGTTTTTCGCAAAAAATAATTTTGGGATATACTGTTTCCAAAACCTCTACGATGTTGTTCAAATGCGCTTTGGGAGGAGTACAAATACTGACAATGTCAATACCGTCGTTTTGCAACGATTTTATATCCGAATAAAATCTAACTTCAGGAAAAATCCCGTGTAATATATCAGCTCTCTTAATATCGTTATCAACGGCGCATACCAAATCGACGTCCGGATTCATACCGTACCCGTATACATGAGTAGCGGGATGCTCCCTGTTTTCTTCCAAGTCGTACGTTAAGCCTATTTTGCCCAAACCAACCACAGCGGCTCTAAAATTGTTCATATATCCTATTCTTCACTTTCAACCAACATCTTATATTTTAGTTCCGCCAGTTTCCAATCGTCCAGGTTGTCGATATCTTGGACGTGCAAATCGTCAAGGATATAAGGGACGGTGTTCTCTATAACCCCTTCCCTGAATTTATCCAATTTCCAAAAATAATATTGTCCCGCATCGTGGTACCAAGCCTCCAAATCCTGGGAACGTGTGCGGAAATTTTTGGGATCCCTGAACACCAAGAATCCGTTTTCGATTACCATGGAGCGCTGAGGCGGGTACGAAAAACGAACGACGGGGTTTAATGCGTTGCCGTTTTTCTCAATCATACAGTCAAACGACTCTCGCAGACATTTAGCCGTCACAAAAGGCGCAGTCGGATATATGCAGCACATATATTCAAAACTTTGTCCCCGTTTTTTATACTCGGCGATAACTTCCTTTAATACGTCTGCGGTAGTCGCAAAGTCGTCGGAATTTTTTTCGCTGCGCATAAATGGAACATTTGCGCCATATTTTCTTGCGACGTTTGCGATTTCTTCGTCATCGGTAGAAACCATAACCTCGTCGAAAAGTTCGCTTTTTAAGGCTGCCTCGATGGAATACGCAATAATGGGTTTACCGCAAAATTCCTTAATATTCTTTTTAGGTATCCGCTTACTTCCGCCGCGAGCGGTGATAATTGCTATTTTACTCATTTTCTTTCACCTTTTATTTTCCCAACAAAAAAACTCCCTTCAGTCGAAAGGCGGTCAAATCGCTAAAACGCAAATTTAACCAACCCTCCGACTAAAGAGAGTTTGTTCCACTATATGAAATTTTATGCGAGAACCATTACGAAGAAGACTATCTATACCCCCCCGAAAATGATTCTCAATTGCATAAAACCCAGCCCTTTCTTACAAAAACAATTTACACTCGCAGGCAACGAAAATCATCAAAACGAGAAAACTTGACTGCGAGTATATACAGAGAGCGTAAGAACTTTACTTCGCTTCGCTCGTAAATTCTGACGCTCTCTAGTACGATTCGCCATGTATCGTTAGTTTAGAAGCCCAACCATGCTCGCCCTGTTGCTCATCATGTTCATATGAGCCTGTACCCCAAAGAGCGCCAACTGTTGCTGCGTTTGGGAAGATTTTAACTTGGTAACTTCCGCCGCTATGTCCAACCCGTCGTTTTGACTGTCGGCAGCGGTAAGATTTTCGGCGGCGGTGGTGTAATTGGCTTCTTGATAATTGAGACCCTGCTGAGCTGCGCCGAGGGAAGTCGCTTGATCAAGAGCGGAATCCAACGCTTTGTCAACTGTGTCAAGAGCGTCCGAAAGAGAACTTGTGCCGTCCGCAACATTAACCGTCGCATTGCCGCTTTCGTCGGTAAGTCCCAATCCCTGAGAGGTCATATTGCCGAACTGCACGGTGTCGTAGCCGAAACTACCAGCAACTGCCGTTCCGGAATTGGAGCCGTCAATCAAACGCTGACCGTTATAGGTAACGGAAGCGTTTTCGTTAATCTGAGAAACGGTTTGGGCGATATTCTTCTGAATAAATCCCAAATCGCCGCTGCCGTTGGTGCCGTTCATGGCGTTCAAAATATTTTCTCTTAAACTGGTTAAAGATTCCACCGTGTTGTTAATTGCGCTTGACGCTGTGTTCAACATGGCGTTCGAATTCTGTGTGTTTTTTATCGACTGATCGTAAGCGCCGATGTTTGAATTTGTGCGCTTTGAAATGGCGTATTCGGAGGAACCGTAAGAAGCGCTCGGATAATTAGAGCCTGTGGAAATCTTCTTTATGCTGCTGCTAATTCCCGCATTAGCGCGATTGAGTGAGCTTAACCCCACATTGCTTATGCCGGCCATAGGTCATCTTCCTTTCCGGGTAAAACCACAATTTCTTGCCTATATTATACCGTAAAAAATTTGTACGCGCAACTATTTTTTTCATTCTTGCAAACTCATTCTTGCAAACTCATGACAGCTTTCATGGCAGATTCAGAATCCATAAGAATTTCTCTTGGTTTCGATCCGGAGGAAGGTCCTACAATGCCTAAAAGTTCCATTGTGTCTATCAGCCGCCCCGCTCTTGCGTAACCTACTCGAAATCTACGTTGCACGTTCGAGGCGGAAGCTTGCCCCGTGGTCATCACAAGCTCTACCGCATCCGCCAAAAGCTCGTCCACCTTCGGCGAATCGTCTTTTTTGCCTTTGCTTTTATCGTTTTCTTCTTCCATGGCACGCTCGGTAAAGTTTATTATTTCCTCATCGGCTTCCATTGCCTGACCCTGGCTTTTTATGAAATCAAGCAACAGCTCCACTTCTTCGTCGCTGACAAATGCGCCCTGCACCCGACGGGGCTTTGGAGAACCTATGGGGTAAAAAAGCATATCGCCTTTTCCCAAAAGTTTTTCGGCGCCGCTTGAATCCAAAATGGTGCGGGAATCAATTTGAGAAGATACGGCAAAAGCAATGCGGGAGGGAATGTTCGCCTTTATAATGCCGGTTATAACATCTACCGACGGACGCTGCGTGGCAAGCACGAGATGAATTCCCGCAGCTCTCGCCTTTTGCGCCAAACGGCATATAGCGTCTTCAACGTCGTGGGGCGCTACCATCATTAAATCCGCCAACTCGTCGATTATAATAACAATAGCTGACATCTTGTCTTCCGGGAATTTATTGTTATACGCTTCCATGTTCCGGACAACCTTTTCTGCGAATTTGGAGTAGCGTTTTTCCATCTCTTGCACTGCCCAATTAAGAACCGACGCAGCTTTTTTTGCGTCCGTCACAACAGGCACCATCAAATGAGGTATCCCGTTGTAATTGGACAGTTCCACCATCTTTGGGTCTATCAATATAAACTTAACCTCGTCCGGTTTTGCCTTAAACAAGATACCGGTTATAATGGTGTTTATGCAGACGGATTTGCCCGATCCCGTTGCGCCGGCGACCAAAAGATGCGGCATTTTGGCAAGATCCGCAAAAATCGCCTGACCGCCGATATCAACGCCCAAACCTACCGTCAGTTTTGATTCCGCTTCCAAAAATTCGGGACGCTCCAACACTTCCCTTAACTGCACTCCTTCAAGTTCCTTGTTCGGCACCTCTATCCCAATGGCGGATTTTCCTGGAATAGGCTCGATTCGAACAGAGGTCGCCGCCAAAGCGAGAGCCAAATCTTCCGCCAATCCCGTAATTTTGCTTACCTTAACGCCGGGGGCGGGTTCTAATTCGTAACGGGTAACGGCAGGTCCGTGACAAGCGTTTCTTATATTCGCTTTAACCTTGAAATCTTCAAGGGTTTTCGCAAGCGTTCTGGCGTTATCCTCAATTTCGATTTTTAAAGCCAGGTTCTGCTTTTTTGCCCTTTTCGACAATATATGTTCCACTACCGGAAGCTCGTAAGGTTTCGGAGGCAGGGGTTTTAAATCTTCCTCGCTTTCTTGGGGGATGTCTTTTTTTACATCGTACGCTTCATTATCGTTAGATTCGGCGGCAACGACTTTTTCAGCAGAATTTTCCGTGTTAAAAATTTCTTTTGTCTCCGTCAAATCGTTGACGCTGTTTTTTTCGCCTTCGCCGAAATCCGGTTCGGATAAATCCAAATCAGCTTCATTATATTCGGGATAAACTACGCGCTCGTCCCGACTTTTAAAAGCGTCTGCTCGAACGGCAAAACCGGCCGCGTCCATGCCGGTTTCAATTTTTTGAGACGGCGGGATCACTGCGGGAGACGGGTCTGCGTCAGCTTTTTCGAGGTAATCTTTTACCTTTTCGGTTTTATTTTCTTCAATATTACCCTCTGTTTCTTTCAAGCTGTATTCTGTTATTTCAATGTTCTCTCCCGTTTCTTTAGCGCTCTCTACCTCTTCTCCCGCACTGCCTTCCGTTTCCTCAATACTTTCTTCTGTTTGCTCGTCTTCTGTGTTGTTTGCATATAAATCTTCATTCGTCACATCGGATTTAACAATATTTTCTTCCGCATCCTCAGATTTGATTTCTTCCAAGGAAATACTTTGTTCTAAAGACGTTTCGTCAAGATTTACAATTTCCTCCGAATGAGATTCATGTTTTGGCGCGTTTTCGGCAAAGGCGTTATCCTCAGCCTGATTGTAGAGGTGCGCTTCGATAAATTCCTCGTCGTTTTCTTTATGCCGCTTCTCCGTCATACGCTTTTTAAAAGTCAGAAAAGCCAATATTCCGGCGCCTATTCCCTTAAACGTCTTGTCCTTCGTAAAAACAAGTCCTTTTTGAAGCGACCAATCGGTTGAAAGCAAACAAGCGCCCATAATGCCGCAAATAATGACTATAAAGCTCCCAATATCTCCGAAAAAGTTTTTCAATACGGAAACTATCGCGCCGCCCAAAACGCCGCCGCCTGCGCCCTCGATCGGCGCCTTGAGGTAGTGATAAAACGCAAGAAGCATTGAAAATAAAAGAACATAGCCGAAAAAACGAGCGTTTAAAGCGAATGTCTTATGGCGCAATATAAAATACATACCTGTCAAGAATAAAATGGCTTGAGATAAAAGAGCGCCGACTCCGAAGAGATAATGCAAAATTTTTGCCAGCGTAAAACCCACAAAACCGGCGTTTAGTCCGAAAATCCCGCAAGTTGAAATAATGGACAGCATCACCAAAAATATACCCAACAGCTCGAATCTTCTGTCGCTGTTTTTCAAATTCTTTACCGTGGATTCCCTTTTTTTGTTCGCTTCGTTATTTTTGTGATTAATCTTTCTCGTTTTAGATGCGGTTTTGCGTTTTTTAGGTCTTTCAAGCGTTCTTTTTTGCGATTGTACGATTCCCAAAAAGATACCCCTTTCGTAAATCAAATGTTTTGCCATTATATCATAAAATTTTCATTTTTTCATCGAAAATTTTGTTTTTATTTTCAAGTTTAACATATCATAGTTGCTATTCACGGGTAGTACAAAAAAATAGCGCTCTTCATGGTCAACCCCTCTGCCCTTCGGGCACCTCCCCTTTCAGGGGAGGCCTCTGATTTCTCATTTTGTGGATATATAATAGAAAAGTCACCTTCACGTTACCTCCCCTGAAAGGGGAGGGGGACCGCGAAGCGGTGGAGAGGTCGACCATGAACGGCATTAATTCACCTTTCGCACCACTATGTTGTATTACCCGTGAATAGTAACATATCGTAGTTGCTATTCACGGGTAGTACAAAAAAATAGCGCTCTTCATGGTCAACCCTTCCGCCCTTCGGGCACCTCCCCTTTCAGGGGAGGCCTCTGATTTCTCATTTTGTGGATATATAATAGAAAAGTTGTCTTCACGTTGCCTCCCCT
>JAGBMX010000074.1 GCA_017634675.1 Selenomonadaceae bacterium
CCCTCTAGGAGGGAGGCACTCGGATTGCGACTTTTGAGCCAAAAAATTTCAATATTTCTCAAACCAAGCCCCCCTCTTAGAGGGGGGTAGGGGGGAGTGTCCCTTGAAATTGGAAGTAACAATAATAAGTCTACACTCTGAAGCTTGTTAAAGTTTTTTCTTTCTCTTTTTCTTTGCCATTTTATTATAAAATAAAATATGAATAAAAACAAGTTTTGGTTGAATTTTTGCAAAACTCTTGCGAAAAATTTGGTTGTGGGTTATAATAAAGCCAAAAGAAGAATGTCCGGCGGCGACTCGCCCTCGACGAACCAGTTTTTACGCTGACCGCTTAGGTGGCGCCAAAGCGGTCTATTTTTTTCAGAGCGACAATGATTTTATGCAAAAAAACGCCTGCAACTGAATTTTCGTTCGTTGCAGGCGTTTTTTTTATTGCAAGAGTCCAAGCACGCCGGAAGCGTTTTGATTTGCTTGAGAGAGCATACTTGACGCGCTTTGCATCAGCACGTTGTTTTTCGTAAACTCAACCATGGCTTTCGCCATATCCAAATCCCTTATTTAAGGTCGCCTCGCCTCTTGCAAACATCTCAATATATTCTTCTCTTGCCTTTTCCACATATCCCGCATCCGAAATACCAATGACTTCGCTGTTGTTGGATTTTGTGGAGTAATTTTTCGAAGTGAGGGATACGTCGCCGTTTTTTTCGATGTCGAAAAAATGAGCGAATTGCCCGCTTCTTACGGTTTTCATGCCGGCAATCACCTTATCGAGCACGCTGTTCATGGAGTCGCAGCCGGAAATATCAATGCTGAAAAAATGATAATTGATATGCGTATTTATAATTTTGTTGACTTTAAGTGAAATTTATTATAGAATTTAGTTGAAAAGAAAGTATGTTTAGCATCTAATCGCATTTGTCCTGTGACGGTTCTGACAGGACGTTAAAATAAAATGGTGACCGAGCGATTTTTGTCCTGTGACGGTTCTGACAGGACGTTAAAATAAAATAGTGACCGAGCGATTCGGATGCGTATAGGCGAGATTTGGTTCTCGCCTATATTTTTTGAGGTGTATGTCATGAATTTTGATTATCAATTAGTTAAGTTATCGCCTCTGTTTTACAAAAATTATAATAATTCAAAATATAACCAAATTCTAACAAAATCCAATCGTGTATATACTTGCTTGTTAATCGATTTTTATGAAGATTATTTTATCTGTATTCCATATAGAACTCACATGAATCGAAAGAACGGCTTTCTTTTCAAAGGTACAAAAAGGTCGAAGAATAATAATTCAGGACTGGATTATGAAAAATTGGTTGTTGTAAAGCATAGCGAATATATAGATGATTCGACGGCAATTATTGATAATGACGAATATCGCAAAACAGTTAAAAATATAAATAAAATTGCTTGCGATGTTTTAAAATATGTCAACACTTATGTCGAACATATAAAGCAAATTAAAATATTATCCGAAAAACAGTATACTAAGAAATATTGCTATACTACATTGAAATATTTTCATAGTGAGCTTGGAATTGAATAAAAAACGCTAAATAAAAACCTCGAGTTACTATTCGCGAGTAATACAACATAGTGGTGCGAAAGGTGAATTAGCGCCGTCCATGGTCGACCTCTCCACCGCTTCGCGGTCCCCCTCCCCTTTCAGGGGAGGCACTAGAGAGGAAACTTTTCTCAATATAGTCGCAAAAGTAAAATCAGAGAGCCTCCCCTGAAAGGGGAGGTGCCCGAAGGGCGGAGGGGTCGACCGTGAAGAGCGCTATTTTTCCTTTTTTTACTACCCGTGAATAGTAACAAGATTTTACGCAAACCTACAAAGATTTTAAATTTTCCCTTGCAATTTAATTTTAAATTTGCTACAATACGGTTTGGGGAGATGGGGCGCTTTTAGCGTCTCAGAGAAGAAGGGCAGATAGAGGGACAGAAGGGAGCGCGTTCGGTTGTGCTCCCTTTTGCATTGGAAAAACACTCTCAATTTCGCATAAAAAACCTCTCAAGATTAAAACAATCTTGAGAGGTTTTTTTATCTTCCTCTGGCTTGCTCCCTCAGTCTAGCTATGCGATCTTCCGTCTTCGGGTGGGTGCTGAATAAATTTGCGACCGTGCTTGCCACGCCGGAAAACGGGTTCACTATAAAAAGATGGCTTGTGGCGGGAGTCGCCATCGGCATTGGCGGCATATTTAAAGCGTAGTATTCGATTTTTTGCAGAGCGTCCGCCAAATAGTTTGGGTTGCCGCAGATTTCGCCGCCGGATTTGTCCGCGTCGTATTCTCTCGCCCTTGAGATTGCCATTTGTATGATGGAAGCCGCTATCGGCGCGATTATAATGGTGAGAAGCGACGCTATCGGATTGCTGTCCTCATCCTCCGAACGGGTGCCGAATATCGCCGCAAACTGCGCCATTTGCGCAATGTAAGAAATAACCGTGGCGAACGTCGCCGCTATCGAGGAAATCAGGATGTCCCTGTGCTTTACGTGGGAAAGCTCGTGGGCGATAACCCCTGAAAGCTCGTTGTAATTTAATACCCGCATAATACCAGTCGTTACCGCAACCGCGGCGTGTTCGGGGTTGCGTCCCGTCGCAAAGGCGTTGGGTTCGCCGCTGTCTATCACGTAGAGTTTCGGCATGGGGAGATTTGCCTTGTCCGCAAGGTTCTCCACCATGTCGTAAAGTTCCGCCGAATCGGCGCGCGTTACGGGGCGTGCGTTGTAACACTTTAAAACCATAGTGTCGCTGAACCAATAGCTGAAAAAATTCATGCCGATAGCTATTAAAAGCATGACGGTCGCGCCGGTCTGACCCGCCACGCCGCCGCCGATAGCCACCATAATAGCGCCAAGGAGCGCCATAAGCATAACCGTTTTTATGGTGTTCATTTAATCATCCTCTTTTCATTGCTCTTTATAATTTTGATTCATTTGATTAATTAATTTTTGTTTTTCAAGAAGCTCCTTTTTATTGGATTCTTTTCCGTATACAAACACGCCAACCAAAGCGGCTAACCCTATAAACACCGTCCCCCAACCGCTCATTGAATAGCCGCATAAAGAAATATAAATTCCTCCTAAAATTGCGGTCATTCCCAAAACAAAGGCAAAAATCACGCCTAATGTGCTGTTTCTCGATTGTGTGTCGATGTTTTTTTTCTCTAAATACTGTCTATGCTCAAGTTGCTTTTCGGTCATTTCGAAAATACGAGACGCTGCGCCTGAAAATATTGTTTCGTACCCTTCAAGATGTTCAGGTAATGGCAAAGGTCCGCTATAAACGGATAATTGCCGATTTTTTACCTGTACCGATAGTTTCGAATTTACAGATTGCATTTTTTTTGATTTGTTTCTATTCATTTGCGTTCATCGCTTTTCGTAATTCATCGCCCACAACATACCAATCGTTTGCCAGTGAAACGCAATCCACAACATGAGAAGGGGCGGACAAACCGGTAGGATTAAATGTACTTCCGATGTCTATGGCGTATCCTGCGCCATGTAAAAAATTTATTTGCGGAAAAAGTATGCCGGATGTTTCTTCAAATTTTTTTTGCATTTTATTTTCCTCTTATATAGTAAAATTATTTTTTCTAATACTGTATCTTCGGTATATTATAAAGTACCTGCGATTATTTTACCATATTTTTCATATAAGTTAAACCTTTTTTGAATATTTTATAATAGGACTTAACTACAAAATTTTCAAAAAAATATTCTTTATTTTGCAAATTTTTTATATAACATTGTCTTTAACACGTTTGTATGGTACAATGAAGAAAATCTAATCGTATTTTAATGTTTTTCGTTTAAGTTATGTGAAAATTCACCGATAAATAAATTAGAATGGGGGAACAACAATGGCGAACATAAGAGCCAAGATGAATTATTGCCCTATTTGCGGAAAGCTTTACGCGGTAAACCCTACTAAGATGTGCGAACGCTGTTTCTTTAAGGAACAGGAGAAAATAAAGGTTGCGCAGGAGTATATGAAGAAAAATCCCGACGCTACCTTGACGGATGTGGTGGAATATGCTAAACTGCACAAGGCAACTGTAAAATATATGAAAAACGCCGGGCTTTTATTGGAAAGCATGGAAGAAGAAGTGGTGCATCCCTGTAAAAGCTGCGGCAAGCCTATAAGTCGCGGCACTTTATGCGAAGCTTGCGCCGCCGGCATACACGGCGAGATAAACCGCGCGCAGGCTCAGTACGACCTTGACAATCCGGAGCAAGCCGAAAAACGCAAGCAGGCCCAAGAGGAAAAAGAGGCTTACTACCAAAAAATCGGCAACGCTTTCAAAAAAATGGGCACCAAAAAGAAGGAAGAGGCAAAACTCGCCGCCCTTCCCGAAGCAAGCGTCGACGATTTCCAGAAACTCGCCACGTCTTTAATGACTCAAGTCGCCATGGCTAAGTCTAAGAAGAAGTTTAATAAAGAGTAAGTTCCTTCTTTCTTTTTCTTTCTCTTTTTTGAAAAAAAGAGAAAGAAAAAGAAAGAAGCAAAGAAAAAGAAAGAGAAAAAACTTTAACTGGCTCTGATTGTCAGTTTAAACAAAAATCGTCTACGTTCGTTAAACCTATTGTTAAAGTTTTTTCTCTTTTTCTTTTGTTTCTTTTCTTTTTCTCTTTTTTTACAAAAAAAGAGAAAAAGAAAAGAAAGGTTTAAAAAAGGAAGTGATTATATGAGAAGAAATTCGTGGATGGGAATGACGTTAGGACTTGTGGTGGTGTTTTCGTCGCTGTGTTTGGCGTCTGTGTCGCCGGATGAGATAGCGATTGAAGGCGTAAGACCGGGGGATAGCGTTAAAACGGCAAAACAAAAGTTCGGATCGTCGATTAGGCGCGGAGACGAGTTTTACTTTGCCAACGGCGTGGTTGTGGAAGTTCGCAAGCGAAACAGCAATACTATTGAAGAGATAAAGACGTTGGAAAAAGGTCATGCGACTCCTTCGGGCGTTGCCGTCGGCATGAGAGATACGGTATTGACAGATCACTACGGAAAAGCGGATAAAGTGGAACAGGACTATGAAGGCATTGATTATGTATATTACAGCACGGACGGAAAGAAGAAGATGAAGTTTGAGGTAAGGAACGGAATTATACAAAAAATAAAGTGCGAACTGGATTAAGATGAATAACCCCCGCTAAAGTTTGACTTTGGCGGGGGTTTTGCGTAACGGGGAGACATGAAATGTTGCAATAAAACACAAGAATATTTATTGCAACAAATTTTTGTTTTTGGTAGAATGATATAGAAAGTTGTGAAGTTAAGGAGGCAGTATGAGGAAAAATATTGCCGGAAGATGGGTCGAGTGGGATGACACTAAATATATTGTGAACTTAGAAAAGCATGGCGTTGCTTTTGAAGATGCCGCTCAGATTTTCCTCGACGAAAGTCGTATTGAATATACGGATGACTTGCATAGTCACGATGAAGAAAGGTTTATTACAATAGGTAGGGTAAAAAAGATTCTATTTGTAGTATATACCGAACGTGGGGACACTACAAGGCTTATTTCAGCGAGAAAGGCAAACAAAATGGAAAGGGAGGTATATTATGGGGCGAGTTTATATCTATGAAGGGATGGGATTGACACCAGAGCAAATACAAAGACTTGACGCTTTAGATGGTATAAAAGATGAAGATATTGTTTATGACGAAGATTCGCCTAAGCTTACAAAGGAACAACTGGAGAAGTTTAAGAGGGTGCGACGCGGTAAAGAGGCGATAATGTCAAAGTATCCTCAATATGATTTTCGTGTTTCATAAACATTAGGTGCATCATTAAAAACTTTATCAGCTTTAAATCTATGTTCGAACATTACACTTTTATATTTTTTTTAAGTTCTTTTTCTTTCTTTTGCTTCTTTTCTTTATTTTTCTTTCAAGAAAACGTAAGAAAAGAACGGTTTTTATAGGTTACGTTAAGAAGGTTAATGCTGTACAAAAAATAAAATGTGAAATAGATAAAAAAGAGAAAACCCCCGCTAAAGTTTGACTTTGGCGGGGGTTTTCTCTTTTATTTTCCTATGCAAAAATCCTCAAAAATCCTGTCTATTATCTTCTCATCCAAGGTTTCCCCGGTGATTTCGCCCAATGAGTTTAACGCCCCTCTTAAATCTATCACTATAAAATCTTCGGGCATACCGTCTTTTGCCGCTTTTAGCGATGACTCCAGCGAATTTTTTACAGATACCAGAGAATTTCTCACTCTTTCGTTTTTCACAAGTACCCTAGACGAATTATCGTCTACTTTGGCAAATTCTTTGATTTTATCCGTAAGATTTTGAAGACCCGTAAGATTTTTAGCTGAAATTTCCGCTATACGTGCATTTTTAAATTTACTCAATATATGTTTTTTAATGCTCTCATCATTACACTTTTTATCTGTTTTATTAATTATAAAAATTGTGTTATCCTCGTTTAACAGTGAAAAAATATCTTCATCTTCCTCATTCAAGTCTTCGGATGCGTCAAATACGGCCAGTATCAATTCCGCTTCTTCGGCTCGTTTTTTCGCTAATTTTACGCCTATATGCTCAATTTCATCCTCAGCTTCTCTTATCCCTGCCGTATCAATTAATATTAATGGAATACCGTCTATATTTATTTCCGCCTCCAAAAAATCCCTTGTAGTGCCGGGAATACTTGAAACAATAGCCCTGTCTTCTCTCGTCAAAGCGTTTAAAAGAGAGGACTTTCCCACGTTAGGTCTGCCTATTATGGCGGTTTTTAACCCGTCTTTTAAAATTTTGCCCTCATGGTAAGTATCTATTAAATTATCAACTTCATTGATAATGTCACTCACATTTTTTTCAACGTTATCTATCGTTTTTTCATCTTCCATTTCCTCGGGAAAATCTATAGCCGCTTCTAACTCCGCTATCTCTTTTACTATTTTTTCCTTTAATTCCCCTACCTTTTCGGATAACCTTCCCGAAAGTTGCATTAAAGCGCTTTTTCTCGATCTTTCCGTACCGGCGGACACTATATCCATTACTGCCTCTGCCTTCGTCAAATCAATTCTGCCGTTCAAAAACGCTCTCTTGGTAAATTCTCCCCGTTCGGCAGGTTTTGCCCCATTCTTATATACAATGGAAAGCACTTTGCTAAGCGCGGCAAATCCGCCGTGACACTGCACTTCAACCACGTCTTCCCCCGTATAAGAAAAAGGCCCCTTCATTGCCAAAACTATCGCCTCATCTATATCTTCGCCTTCATCTACAACTTTTCCGTAAAAAGCATTATATCCCCTTATATTATCCCAATCTATCGTTCTTTTACTCTTAAAACACTGTTTCACTATATTAAAAGCGTTACTTCCGCTAATTCTAACTATCCCTATACCCGCTACTCCTCTTCCCGTCGCTACCGCAGCTATTGTGTCTTCTTTCATTGTGGGTTTTCTCCTTTTTGTTAGTTCTCTTCTTTCTTTCTCTCTCTTTTTTTTGTAAAAAAAAGAGAGAGAAAGAAAGAAGCAAAGAAAGAGAGAGAAAAAAAACTTTAATAATTAGTTTTTGTTTACTTTACTAAATATTTATTAAAACATGGTAACGTTGATATGCCTAACAATTATCCTAGTAAAAAACTAAAAAGCCGTCGCTAGCGCAAAAGACGACGGCTTAAACCTATAGTGTAAAAAATTATGGGGGCGGTCAGTCATCACAGACCACCCAAAGCCTCGCCCATCAGCGGGGCTTTTGTTATCGTTATATTACCATTGTTTTTAATTAATTTCAACTAAAAATTTTCCATAATATATATCTTCTTTCATTGTAAGTTTTCTCCTTTTATGTCAGTTCTCTTCTTTCTTTTCTTTCTCTCTTTTTTGTAAAAAAGAGAGAAAGAAAAGAAAGAAGCAAAGAAAAGAAAGAGAGAAAAAACTTTAATAATTGGTTTTGTTTATTTTACTAAATATTTATTAAAGTTTTTTCTTTTCTCTTTTTCTTTGTTACTTTCTTTTTCTCTTTTCTTTTTTTCAAAAAAGAAAAGAGAAAAAGAAAGTAAGGTTTTTAGAAAAGAAAGCAAAAAAACCCTCCGCATAAGCAAAGGGTTATTTCATTACGTTAAATTCTGTCGTAACGGTCAAAGCGGCGCCTGGGCACTATCACTATCGAACGGTAAGGCTCTTCGCCGTCGCTGTAAGTAGATATCCTGTGATTATTTTGCAACACCGTATGAATAACTTTTCTCTCATGGCGCGTCATCGGCTCTAATCTAATTTCCCTATTTTCTATTACAGCCTTTTTAGACAACCTCATAGCGAGCCTGCGAAGGGTTTCATCCCTGCGAGCGCGGTAATCTTCAACGTCCAACAATATCCGCACCCTTTCAAACTCCCTTGTTTTATTCGCCGCTATATTTGCAAGATACTGCAAAGCGTCAAGAGTTTGACCGTGCTTACCTATCAGAATTCCCAAATCGTCGCCGTCTATATGGATTATAAAACCATATTCGCCGGTTTCTTTCGTCAGCTTAACGTCTAGTTTCATATATTCGCAGATTTTGTATAGAAGAGCTTCGCCTCTCTCTACAGCTGCGGTATCGTCTTCGCTCGCTTCAAAAGGTCCGTAATTGGGTTCCCATACTCTTTCTTCTTCCTTTTCGTAACTATAATTATCTGCCGTTCTGTACCCGTTATAATCGCGATTTTCGAACCTTTCGCTTCTGTCCCTATATCCTTCGTTATAACCGTTACTATAATTATTGCCGTTATTATTGTTGTAACCATTTCCGTAATTATTATTATAACCGTTATTATAATTATTATTGTAATTATTGCTATAACCGCCGTTATATCTCTTATTGCCGTCAGACTCGTAACTTTCTCTTTCGCTATCGTTACTGTCTACAGCTTTTTCCGAAACGTTTGCAACTTCTTCGTCGGCTTTTTCTTCCTTCAGCTTTATGCGAACCTTAGCCAATTTCTTACCAAATCCCAAAAATCCCGTGGTCGCCGTTTGTAAAAGCTCGTACTCTATCTCGTCCCTTGTTGCCTTTAACTCGTTCATTCCCTTTTCTAGGGCTTCTTGCAATGTATTGCCTTCCACTTCGATAGCGTTCATTATTTACACCTCTTAGTTATCCTTATTTTTACCCTTCTTCTCGTCTTTTTTTTCTTCAGACTTATCATCTATCCTGCTCATCCACCATTGTTGAACTATCTGCACAATGTTCATAGTAACCCAATAAAGCACCAATCCTGCGGGAAACTGCATACTTATCCATCCGATAAAGAGCGGCATTATCGTCATCATTATCTTCATCTGCGGGTTATCCCCGGTTGCCGTCTGTTTTTGCTGATACCAAGTCGTCACCGCCGACAAGAGCGGCAAAATATACAAGGGATCCGGAACAGATAAGTTTTGCATCCAGAAAAATACTTCCGTGCCTTCTTCAAACTTATAATTGTAGAGGGCGTAATACATTCCCATAAGTATAGGCATCTGTATTAAAAGCGGCAAACATCCAGCAAAGGGATTGACTCCCGCCTTTTGATAGAGCTCCCCTATCTTTTGTTGCATTTCTCTCGGCTTATCCTTATACTTGTCTTGGATAGCCTTCATCTTAGGCGCAAGTTCCTGCATAGCCTTCATAGACTTTATCTGCTTCACGGTCAAAGGATAAAGCGCAGTCTTCACCAAAATCGTCAGAAGTATTATCGCCCAACCGTAACTCATAAATCCTAAGGTTACGGTAATTGAATGCAGTATCGCCAAACTCCCGGTAACTACATGCTCTATCGGCGCCAGTATCGTTCCAAATATACCAGGCTCCATCGGTTCCATCAATTCACTTCTCTTTCACCTATCGGGACTTTGTCCCAAACCCTACAAGGGGCGCCGCCCCTTGACCCTGCCAAAGGGCATTCGCCCTCTGGACTCCCGGTTATTTTTTTCTCATCCTAAAGGCTAGGTATTAAAAAGCGCAAATTCTAAGGCACGGGATCATATCCGCCCTTGCAAAAAGGGTTGCATCTTAATATCCTCTTTACGCCCAAATACAACCCCATTAAAGCCCCGTACTTTTCTATCGCCTCGTAAACGTAAGCCGAACACGAAGGATAAAATCTGCAAACCGGAGGCTTTAATGGGGATAAATATTTTCTGTAACACTCGATAAAAAAAAGCAACGCCTTCTTCATCCCTAAATCCCGGCCTTTTTCCTTAGATTTTCGAAAGATTCTACAACGTCGCAAAGTTTTTTCCCAACTATTCCGTTTCTGGCTATCATTATAATATCCGCATTTTTGCTTATATTTTCGGAATTTATCCTGTAGCACTCTCTCATAAGCCTCTTGGCCCTGTTTCTGACAGGCGCGTTCCCAAGCTTCTTTCCCGCGGCAAACGCCACCCGTCCGGAACCTTTTACAATCAATATCAAGATATTATTATCGGAATAACTCTTTCCCTCTTTGTAAATCTTCTGAAAATCTTCTTTTTTCTTAATAATGTTCATTTCATGTTAAAAAAGGCCACTCATGTGACCTTGTCCTTATGCCGAAAGCTTCTTGCGTCCGCGAGCGCGACGACGACTGAGCACAAGGCGGCCGCCTCTTGTCTTCATGCGTTCCCTAAACCCATGAGTCTTCTTTCTCCAATGATTATTCGGTTGATAAGTTCTCTTCACGATTTGCACCTCCTTATTTTATCCACAGAAAAACAGTTTCCCTGTTACTATACACGACTTCATTATCTTTTGCAAGGTTTTTTTTACTTCTCTTCTCACGGGTAGTAAAAAAAGAAAAATATTGCTCTTCATGGTCAACCCCTCCGCCCTTCGGGCACCTCCCCTTTCAGGGGAGGCTCTCTGATTTCTCATTTTGTGGATATATAATAGAAAAGTCACCTTCACGTTGCCTCCCC
>JAGBMX010000008.1 GCA_017634675.1 Selenomonadaceae bacterium
GCTTCGCGGTCCCCCTTCCCTTTCAGGGGAGGCAACGTGAAGGTGACTTTTCTATTATATATCCACAAAATGAGAAATCAGAGAGCCTCCCCTGAAAGGGGAGGTGCCCGAAGGGCAGAGGGGTTGACCATGAAGAGCAATGTTTTTCTTTTTTTATTACCCATGAATAGTAACGCGGTAAAAGATTCGACGATGAAATCAAACAAAAAATGCTTGACAACAGTCGTATAATCATATATAATTATTTCATCTTTTGCGACTCACTAGCTCAACTGGCAGAGCAACTGACTCTTAATCAGTAGGTTCACGGTTCGATTCCGTGGTGGGTCACCAGAAAATTCAAGCCTTACGGATTTTTCGTAAGGCTTTTTGTTTTATGAGTCAGCTTATCGTTAGCTTATGAATTTTTTAGAAAAAGAACTCATTGAAAGTAAATTTAGCATGTTTTAGAGAAAAAGTTTTGACAGAGATGATAAATTGTGATAAATTATGTTGGTATTATTAAAAATAAAAGGCAACGTACCGAAAATAATTGAGAGGTGAGATTATGCGCAACGCTGTAACGCTTGCTTGCACCGAGTGCAAAAACCGCAACTATCAGACCAACAAGAACAAGAAAAATAATCCCGACAGATTAGAGTTCAACAAGTATTGCAAATTCTGCAAGAAACACACGCTCCATAAGGAAACGAAATAATGGCTGAAGTACAAATTGCTCCTAAAGAGGGGTTCAATTTAAAGCGTTTCTTAAACGAAGTCGTATCCGAAATGAAAAAAGTCTCATGGTCCACAAAACACGAGCTTGTAACGTACACATGGGCGGTGTTCGTGGCGGTTGTTATCGTCTGCGCCCTCATCTGGATATGCGACACGTTTTTCGCCAGACTTTTCCACATTATTTTAAAGTAGCGGAGGGAAGGCTATGGAACTCGACGAAAGAACTCCACATAAAGCGTGGTATGTGGTTCACACCTATTCCGGCTACGAAAACAAAGTTAAGGCAAACTTGGAACGAAAAATAGAATCCCAAGGACTTCAGGACGTAATCTTTCAAGTGGTTGTTCCCCTAGAAGATGCCATTGAGGAAAAAGACGGCAAGGAACAGCTTGTGAAAAAGAAGATTTTCCCCGGTTATGTATTGGTTGAAATGATTGTTAACAATCACTCATGGTACATAGTCAGAAACACTCAAGGCGTGACGGGTTTCGTCGGCACCGAAAAAGAACCCATACCGCTTTCTGACGAAGAGGCGGAACGCATCTTACGTTCCATGACTAAAGAGGTCCAAGAGTTAAAGGTCACAAACGGCGACATGGTTCGCGTAAAAGACGGTTGGTTCAAAGATAAAACCGGCTCCGTCAAAGAAGTGGACGCATCGGAGGGTCGCGTAAAAGTAGAAATCGACGGCACCCTTATGGATTTGCCCGCCGGTGATGTGGAAAAGATTTAGTTTCTTTACTTTTCTTTTTTCTCTTTTTTTGTAAAAAAAGAGAAAAAAGAAAAGTAACAAAAGAAAAAAGAGAAAAAAACTTTAACAATTGGTTTGGATAAAAATAAAATATAGTGTCTAAACTAAGAGTTAGAGTTTGTTAAAGTTTTTTCTTTTTCTATTTCTTTGATTCTTTCTTTCTCTTTGTCTTTTTTACAAAAAAGAAAAAGAGAAAGAAAGAAAAGGAAGAACTACCCTTTAAGGGAGGTGAGAAAGATGGCTAAGAAAGTAGCGAAGATGGTCAAGTTGCAGGTAGTAGCCGGGAAAGCTAATCCTGCGCCTCCGGTAGGTCCTGCGTTAGGTCAGGCCGGGGTTAACATTATGGCGTTCTGCAAGGAATTTAACGAGCGTACGAAAGCGCAAGCGGGGCTTGTAATTCCAGTTGAGATTACGGTTTTTGAAGATCGGTCCTTTACGTTTATAACAAAGACGCCGCCTGCGGCAGTGCTGTTAAAGAAAGCGGCTGGCATCGAAAAGGCTTCGGGAGAACCTAACAAGAATAAGGTGGCGAAACTTCCGAGAGCGAAAGCGAAAGAGATTGCGGAAACTAAGATGCAGGATTTGAACGCGGCGGATATCGAAGCCGCAACTCGCATGATTGAAGGTACGGCTCGCAGTATGGGCATAACGATTACCGATTGATGCGTATCGTGGGAGGAATTTCCGATTGACCACGAAAGGAGAATAATAATGGCAAAACACGGCAAGAAGTATCAGGAAGCCGTAAAACTTCTTGAAGAGGGCAAAGTTTACGCCGCTAAAGAAGCGGTGGAACTTGTGAAAAAAACCGCCACCGCAAAGTTTGACGAAACAATCGAGCTTCATGTGCGTTTAGGAGTTGATCCCAAATATGCGGATCAGCAGGTGCGCGGCGCTGTCGTGCTTCCTCACGGCACAGGCAAAACGAAGAGAGTTTTGGTGTTCGCTAAGGGTGAAAAAGTGAAAGAAGCCGAGGATGCGGGCGCAGATTTCGTTGGATCCGACGAAATGGTGCAAAAAATCCAAGGCGGTTGGCTGGATTTCGACGTGGCGGTTGCAACCCCGGATATGATGGGTACCGTCGGTCGTTTGGGTAAGGTTTTAGGTCCTAGGGGACTTATGCCGAATCCAAAACTTGGCACCGTTACCATGGATTTGTCGAAGGCTATATCCGAAATTAAAGCGGGTAAAGTTGAGTACCGCACCGATAAAGCCGGCAACGTACATTGCCCCATCGGCAAAGCGTCCTTTGACGAAACCAAGCTTTTAGAGAACTATCAGATGCTTATGGACACCTTAAACCGCGCAAAACCGGCTGCGGCTAAAGGGCAATACATTCGCTCCGTTACGCTTACTTCCACAATGGGACCCGGCGTTCCGGTTGCGCATAACTAAATTAAGAAAAAACTTCTGTCCGTCGATTTAATAAATTGACAGCAAGACCGAAGATGGCAGGTTTGCTTTTGCATCTAACGAATTGTTCGCCTGCTGAGGTCGGAGAGATTAAAATATATCTCCGGCGTTCGGCCCGGAGTTTTTTTTAATAAAAATAAAAAAGGAGGTGTATTTATGGCAGTAACATCTAAAGTCACTCCTCAGAAAGAGGCTGTGGTTAAGGAGTTAAAAGAGCAGCTTACGACTTCTAAAGGCGTTGTTATTACAAGCTACAGAGGGCTTACCGTAGCAAACGACACAAAGCTTCGCCGCGCTCTTAGAGAGGCCGGCGTTCACTATCATGTCGTTAAGAACACAATGATGCGTATTGCGGCAAAAGACGCAGGGCTTGACGAGCTTGCGGAGCATTTGGAAGGCACCACCGCGATGGCTTATTCCGACGACGCTGTGGCGCCCGCAAAGGTTATTTGCGATTTCATCAAAAAGAACAAGCTTGACGATGCCAATATCTTAGCCGTTAAGGTAGGCTTGGTCGAAGGCAAAGTAATAGACGAAAAAGAAGTAAAGGCTTTGGCGGCGCTTCCTTCTCGCGAAGAACTCATCGCAAAGCTCTTGGGCAGCATGAACGCGCCTATAGCAAATACTGTCGGCGTGCTTTCCGGCGTTATCAGGAACGCTGTTTATGCGCTTAACGCTGTTCGCCTTAAAAAGGAGCAGGAATCGGCGTAAATAATAAAATAAGTAATTAATAAAAACCTACGGAGGTATATAAAATGACTAAAGAAGAAATTTTGCAGGCTATTGAGAGCATGACCGTGCTCGAGTTATCCGAACTCGTTAAAGATATGGAAGAAAAATTCGGCGTTAGCGCAGCGGCTCCCGTAGCTGTCGCAGCCGCTCCCGGTGCCGCTGCAGGCGCAGCCGCCGCCGAGGAGAAGAGCGAATTTGACGTTATTCTTGCAGGCGCAGGCGACAAGAAGATTAACGTTATCAAAGTTGTTCGCGAAATCACCGGTCTTGGCTTAAAAGAAGCCAAAGAGTTGGTTGACGGCGCTCCCAAACCCGTTAAAGAAGGCGCAGCAAAGGCCGAAGCTGAAGAGATTAAGAAGAAGCTCGAAGAAGCCGGCGCTTCCGTTGAACTTAAGTAAAAAAAGAGGCTGTGAAAAAGCTCTCTAAAAGCGTTGCCATAGCAACGTAACAAAAAAGCGTTCAATCTCTGAAAGTCCTTAATTTATAAGGCTTTTGGCGATTTGAACGCTTTTGTTTTTAGAGGCTGTATCAATTTTTTTCACAGCCCATTTTTACACCAAATCCCAACTCGTAGCCGTTCCAGCGACTATGTCACGATTTACCTTTTTCCCCACCAAAATATCGTAATATTTTGGCGACAACCCAAGTCCCGGACGAATGCTC
This sequence comes from Selenomonadaceae bacterium, assembly GCA_017634675.1. Classification (GTDB taxonomy): domain Bacteria; phylum Bacillota; class Negativicutes; order Selenomonadales; family Selenomonadaceae; genus RGIG9201. The sequence goes on from JAGBMX010000008.1 coordinate 4,277, forward strand.
CTTAAATTTTCCTCCGTCAGCGCCTCTCCCTTTTTCATATCCTTAACAATATACAAACTCCTTCTAAATACGAGGGAGTTTTTTTCTTGCGCGCTAGGCTCGTAACTGACTTTCCCCAAAGCCTCCCACGCCGCATTACATTCTTGCACCAATTGACGCATTTCATCAGGTTCTAATGAAAACGCCGCGTCAACTCCGCCATCAGCCCGAGATAAGGTAAAATGCTTTTCGATAACCGTAGCCCCAAGCGCCACGCTTGCAACCGCAACCCCAATACCAAGAGTATGGTCTGAAAGTCCTACGTTGCAACCGAATAATTTTTTCATATGAGGTATTGTAAGAAGATTTGTACCTTTAGGATTAGCCGGATAAGAGCTTGTGCATTTTAAGAGAGTAAAATCATTGCAGCCGTTCTCTTTTGCCGTTTTTACCATGTCGTAAAGTTCCGCTACGGTAGCCATGCCGCTTGAAGCTATTATCGGCTTTCCGGTGTTCGCTATCCTTCTTATTAACGGCAAATCTATATTCTCAAAGGAAGCGACTTTATAAAAAGGGGCGTTAAGTTCTTCCAAAAAATCTACAGCCGAAAAATCAAAAGGGGTGCTGAAACATATAATGCCAAGTTCGCGGCATCTTTCAAAAATAGCCTTGTGCCACTCCCAAGGCGTATGGGCTTTCTCATAAAGTCCATATAATGTTTCCCCTTTCCACAGATTCTTTTCGTCGGTGATAAGAAATTCCCCGTCCCTTTTGTCGATGGTCATAGTGTCAGCCGTATAAGTCTGAAGTTTTATAGCGTCAACGCCGGCTTTCGCCGCAGCCTCGGCAATTTTTAAAGCCCTCTCCAAAGACTGGTTATGATTGCCGCTCATTTCCGCTATGATGAACGGCTTTTGTAAATGTTGAAAATTCATGGGCTACTCCTTGTGTTTATCGACTATTAGTTAAACAAACTTTCATACTCTACTCTCGGGAATACGTCCACAATGCCGCCTATGGTTGCGTTGTATATTTCTATGCCGTTTGCTCTTGCAATATCGTAGATATATTGGAACTCGGAAAAAACGTAGGCTGTGGATTGCAATTTCTTATACATGGACACGCCCGAAGATTCGTATTTTTCCTTTAAAAACCAATGTTGCAAATGCTCCGGGTAGTCCTCCACATCGTAGGAATGTTCATAAATTTTGTTAAAACTGTCCAATTCAACGCCTAAAAGATATATTTTTCTAAATCCCATATACAAGGCTATTTTTAACATCATAACCGATATGTTCCAAATAATGGGCGTTGAACCTGTTAAATCGGGAATCACTCGATTATTGTCCCAATTTAAGTTTTGCAGGAGATAAAAGATTTGCTTATCCTTAAAGTCACCCGCATGCTGCAAATGCAACCTGTCATAGTAATCCCGAAAAATAATTTTACTTGTTATTTTTTCGTTTAAAAGAGCGCCGTATTCATAATTAAACTTATCCCCGTGCATCTCGTTCACAACGGAAGCGCTGACATGATATTTCGGCGAAATATCGTGATATCGACTCATATTAAAGCCGCTGTTGCAGGCAAAGACCGTTTCGTTTTTTAATTTCAGCAAATCTTGCTTGTTGGTAGAAGGTCCGTTCAACAGCAAAAAACACCGCTCGCTGTCCGCCGCTCCTTTAAGTTCTAAATTCGGCGAAAGAGCAATGCGCACCATCTCCCCTATCATGGACTCCGTTACCAAAAAAGAGTCGTAGATGCCGCTCCTTTGCAGCATCATAAACATCTCTGCCGCGCCGGCGTTACCCGTTGCCACGATCCAACCGCAATTTGGCGCTACGGGGACGTGATTCGTACCGTACACCGGAACTCCGAAATACGTGGCCCCCTCCGGCGCATCTCCAGGTTGGACGAAAGCATCGATTTTCACGCCGTTATCTATGCAAAAAGATAAGATTTCCCCAACGTAATTACTCGTTCCTATACAGTATACGGAACTATGGGATTTTATAAAATTGATAAGGCTTATTAAATCTCCATTCATAAATCAACTTCTCCTTTCTCTTGCCATCCGTTTTTTCCACTCGCTTATAACTTCGTCGTAATCCATCTCTTGACCTCCCAATAATCTTTTTAAATCCTTTTTGTCGTGATAGCTCCCTTTTTCCGCAGAGCAAAAGGCTTCATATCCGCCGCTTACTATATTGTCCCAATTTTCCTTAAACAGTTCCACTATAGCGTCTTGCAACTTATCGTAACTTGTCCTAAACGTCTCCTTATTTTCATCGAAAAACAGTTCCTTCTGGCAGATAATGGCGCCCGTATCAAGCCCTGCGTCTATCTCATGAATTGTTACCCCTTTTTTCGTATTTTCCCAAAAACTCCAAATATTAGGCGCAAAACCTCGATTGTACGGTAAAAATGAAATATGCAAATTCACAATTCTGTTGGGCATCATTTCTATGACGTCCTTAGGCACTATGTGAATGTAATTGTAGCTGACAATCAATTTCGGTCGTATTCTCTCTATCATTTTAACGTTAATTGCGTCGCTCAAAATTTCAACTTTTTCTCGCTCCCCAATCCATTCAAAAAGCCGTAAAGCGTTGGTATTATTGGTTAATCCGAGTACCCCCCCCCCGGATAATTATTCTCAATTATAACTTTTTGATATTGGGGAAATTTTGTGTAAGAAAAGAATTCTTCTCCTTCCGTCTCCTGATAACCCATAGTTTTAAAAACCACTTGAGATGCGACATTTTGTTTTTTTACCTCGGCAATAAGTTTGGTATCGTGGTTGTCTTCGTAAACTTCATTTTCCATAAGCCTCAGCAAAATTTTTCCGTATCCCTGTCCCCGATATTCTCTTGCGATACTATATGTTATATATAAACCTTCGTCCTTTAATGTCAAGCGTATTTGCCCGATTCTTTCGTCATCAACCAAAAGCACATACATTTTTTCTTTTTGACTGCTTAATGCCTTTAAAAACCAAGTTTCGTGCTCTTTATATTTCACCCAATCTTTTTGGAAAGAATTTTTTCGCACCTCGTCCTCGTTGCGCCAAGCGTAAAAAATATCCATATCGCTTGCTTTTGCGCGCCGCAAATAGATTTTTTTCATAGCAAACACCGCTTTCATAAATAAATTCTTTGTATTTAAAGTATTTATGTGATAAAATTTTATTATAATGATCCGAGTCGTTCAAACAGGAGGTTTACAGTTACTGTTCACAAGTGTGATCCAAAAGGTAAATTAGCACCGTTCACGGTTAACCTCTCCACCGCTTTGCGGTCCCCCTCCCCTTTCAGGGGAGGCACTAGAACGGGAAATTTTGACTTTTACATCCGCAAAAGTGGAAATCAGAGAGCCTCCCCTGAAAGGGGAGGTGCCCGAAGGGCGGAGAGGTGGCAACGTTGCCTCGGGCTCACACTCGGTATAGGTGATGAAAAGTTTGACCATTGAAGATAGTAATCAAAAATTTATGAAATAACCGTGATAAGTTTGTTATGGAACTCGACAAAGCCGTTAACGATATAAAGGAACAAGAATCCGAAAGGGTGGGTTATATGACTTACGCAATGAAGATGTTGGAAGAACGCGAGGATGGCAGACGCGAGGGTGTGCGCGAGGGTGAAAAAAGAGGTAAAACACAAATGGTGTTGGAACTGCTCAAAGCCAAACAACCTACTGCCCTTATCGCCCAAGTTTCCAAATTTACCGTCGAACAGATTGCAAAAATCGGCAAGGATAACGGTATCGCATTGTCGTAATCTTATACTCAATCGACGCAAATACATATTTTGCGTCGATTTAAATTTTTCTATACTCTGATTTTAGCAACCCATAGTGATAAGAATCCATATATTCGTTACCTGACATTACTTGTTTTCTAAAAACACCTTCTCGTACAAAACCGTTCTTTTCCAAGGCTTTACAGCTTCCGACAGCCTTTTCGTACGCACCCGCTTCTATACGATGAAGGCTAAGCTCGTGAAACCCGAAATCACATATCATATTTATCGCATTTGTTGCAATTCCCTTATTCCACATGTCTTTTTCACCGATAAAATAGCTGATATCCGCATGATTATAATGAAAATTAATCGGTCCAATTTTAATGTTTCCAATATGCCTGTCATCGGAACTTAATCGAATGGCAAACAGAACGCTATGGTCGTTTTCTCGCTGAAACTTAACAAACTCGCTCACAGTTTCCAAATTCTGCTCGTTCCATCTTGTTTCCAAATATTGATTTACTTCCGGATCGTTCAACCACGCAACATAACGAGCGTTGCAATCCGCCATCTCAATCTGACGGAGGGTTATACCCCCCCCGATATAAGTTTTATTTGTCAACATTGTCTTAACCCTTCCTACGGGCGTTTCATAAATTCGAAAATTTCCCTTTCAGCCCCTCCGCCCTTCGGGCACCTCCCCTTTCAGGGGAGGCTCTCTGATTTTCACTTTTGCGGATGTGAAGTGCAAATTTCCCGTTCTAGTGCCTCCCCTGAAAGGGGAGGGTGACCGCAAAGCGGTGGTGGGGTTGACCATGAAAAGCTCTATTTAACCTTTTATATCCAACTATAAATTTTTATGAAACGGCCGTTAACCATTCCTGATACTTACTTTATGTTCCTCTTAAAAACAGGATCCACCTTTCCTCCAACAAGAATTCCGTCCAAACTGTCCGCATCAACAGCTTTTTTTATTTGGGCAAAAGCTTTCTCAGAAGCGTCAAGATATGCCATCGCCTCTTTTTCCGTATGAGCAGCATTCAAATTGTAAATAGCAAAAACCAAAATACCGCTATTTATCATCTCCTGCGAATACACGGATTGAATATCAAGATACGATAGAGATCCGCACCCCTCAAAAGAAATGCCAGCATGAACGGGGAGTCCCGTAACCGACAAAACATTTTGCAATTTGTACTTTTCGATAAGCTTAACAATCCCGCTTCTTTGAATGTTACCTATACTTTTGATATGCTCATAAAATCCAGGTTGTTCCAAAATTTTTATAGTAGCTAAAGCAGCTGCCATCGAAACAGCATCGCCACCAAATGTAGTGGATACAAAAACGCCTCTTTCTATCTGCTCAAGCAATTCTTTACGCCCCGCGACAGCCGAAATTGCATAACCGTTCGCCATGCCTTTACCAAAAGACGCTAAATCCGGTTTAACCCCATAAAGTTCGGATGCGCCCCCTAAAGCGTAACGAAATCCAGAAACAACTTCATCAAAAATCAAAACTGCCCCATATTTATGAGAAAGTTCTTTTACTCCTTGCAAATATCCGTCTTTAGGTCCGTCGCTTTGTATCGGCTCTAAAATAACAGCCGCTATATCGCAATTTTTTAGTTTTTCTTCTAAATCCTGCAAGTCGTTATATTTGAAATTTTCGGTTAAACTCCGTACCGCCTCCGGCACACCTTTATGATTTTCCGATGCGCCTATTGACCAATCGTGCATACCGTGATAGCCGGACATCAAGACTTTTTCTTTGCCCGTATACGCTCTTGCAAGCCGTATAGCCGATGTTGTGGCGTCGCTTCCGTTTTTGACGAAACGAACCATCTCGGCGCACGGTACAATTTGGCAGAGCTTTTCCGCCAACTCAACTTCAAGAGAGGACTGAAGCGATGCGCTTGCAAATTTATTTACTTGCTCAATTACGGCTTCATTGACCTCTTTACGATTATATCCCACTGTTATTGGACCTAAAGCGCACATATAATCTATAAATTTATTGCCGTCAACATCGTAAATATAGCAACCATCGCCCCGTTCCATAAAACTAGGGGCGCACCCCAAGCAAAAATAACGGTAGGATTTACTGTATGTTTGCGCTGCAAGCGGCGTTACTTTAAGAGCGCGATTCAAAAGTTCTTTGGATTTTTTATACGATTGCATGTGACTTCCTCCATACTGAATATTTTTTAATTTTTCATCAGCTTGTAAAGATTTTTTTAGTCCTTCGTTACGTTCGATTCCACAGTTTATCTCTTTTAGTTTTGGATTTTCTTCTAATAATTCCAAAACATCCTGCGTAGTAAAATCAGAATTCTTCAGGTACAGCGCCTTAAAAATTTGTCGGATAAACTCTAAATCACGCGGTTCGTCAACCGTCCAACGCATATTTGAAAAATCTTCTTTATTGTCATATTCGCCAATTTTAAAAATTTCGGTGTGTTTTTTTACATACTGAGTCACATGCTCTCTTTCAGACGGAAGCTTAGCTTCTTTCCAAGATTTTTCCAAAGCCGAAAAAATCATAACTTCCGTATCAAGTCCATCAGGGAAACGCTCCGTAAGAGACGTATAGTCGTTCTTTTCGCTCAAATGCCGAGATATAACTTCATCCACAATTCGCCAATCTATGACAGGACAATCCCCGGTTATACGCACAACATGTTCTGCGTTATAAAATTTAGCGCATTTATAATATCTATCCAAAACATCGTTTAAATTGCCGCGATAAATGTCCGCAACGGATGCCACCGTTTCCGCCAATTCATCGTCACTTGAATCCTCGCTTGTCGCCAACACAATATGATTTATTTGCTCGCTATTACGCAATCGCTCAAGTTCATGAATAATCATAGGCTTGCCGCAAACATCTTGCAAAACCTTTTTTGGCAGTCTTGAAGAGGAGAGCCTAGCTTGAACAATCGCAAGAATCTTTACTCCATCCCATAAATAAGGCGACAGCACTTTTCTTGGCAAGTTGATTTTTTGCTGCAACAATTTTAATTCATCTTTACAGGCATCAAAAGAATCTGTCTTTCCGAATATCTCGACAATCTCCTCCAGCTGCTCCGCATTGTCTACCCCAAAAACCACCTGGGAAATGTTCTCATTCCCTAAGATAAACAAAAACGCCGCTTCTTTCGGCGTAAATCCGTGAGTTTTCGATATTTTTTGAAATTCTTCTACATATACGCCAGAACCGGCTACCTTCGCCTCTGCGTCTTTGGGATCCATCAGAAGGAGCCCTTGCAAAAATACGCTTCTCGCTTGGATTTCCTTGCCTTGCGCCTTCGCCTTCTCAAATACTCCGGCTTTTTCCCACCTATTGTCTAAAACATTGCAGGGAATTTGTACTATGTCAATTTGTGGATTAACAATCGCTTCTATCGCTTCAAAGGGTTCGTAAACCGATACGCCGATTTTTTGAGCCAATCCCCTGGACTTTGCCGCCGCCATGCCTGCCATTATTCCCTTCCGATGCATATCGGAAGACCGATGCAACATATAGCAGTAAATTGAATTTGTCTGCAATCGATTCAGGGATTTTTCCAACTCCGTTAATACAGCTTCCGCCGTATCTTCGCAATCTGCGCGAAGTTTCGTCGTTATCGCCCCTTTTTCGGCAAGACGAAACCTGCCTAAAATTTCTTCCGCATTTCCGTAAACGCTTGCGGTGTCAAAAAAACTTATCCCCGCCTCCAAAGCCGCTTCTAATGTCAAAAAACATTCCTCTTCGGTGGGCTGTCTATGAAGCGCATTGTTCACACCGTAATTCATGCCCATCTGCGCCGTGCCTAGACATAATTTATCCGTCGGAAACAAAAATACCATCCTCTCCTAAAGATCGACAATCGTCAATCCTCAGAAGAAGCCTACGCTGCATAAGATTAAATCAAACCATCTTCGTGCAACAGACGATATTTCATTTCCGCCAGCTTCCAATCGGTGAGATTGTCGATATCCTGAACCTCAATCTCATCCATCACAAAAGCTTGACGAGTTAGAATATACCCCCCCCGATATGTATTTTGAGATTTCATAAAAGCATTCACCTCATAAAAATAAAACTGCCCCGCATCGTGGTACCAACGTTCCAAATCCTGAGAGCGGGCGTTGACAAATTCCGGATAGCGGTAAGAAACTTTACCGTCTTTCATGGAAAAGGATCTCTGCGGCGGAAATGAAAACGCTACAACAGGTTGCAACATATCCGCCCCGGATTCCTCAAACTCGTCATACGCCTTGACAAGTTTCTCTCCCGTCAAAAAAGGCGCAGTGGGATAAATACAGCACATACGATCAAATTTGCGCCCTTGTTTTTCATACTCCCCGACAACTTCTTTTAAAACGTCCGCAGTAACGGCAAAATCGTCGGAAGTCTTTTCGCTGCGCATAAAAGGCACCGTTGCGCCAAAAACCTCTGCAACGGCGGCAATCTCTTCGCTATCGGTAGAAACCATAACTTCATCGAAAAGCTTTGAATCAAGGGCAGCTTTTATCGAATAAGAAATAATAGGCTTACCGCAGAAATTTTTGATATTCTTTTTAGGTATGCGTTTACTACCGCCTCTGGCGGTGATGATTGCGATGATTGACATTTTTAACTCTTTTCCATAATAAACCAAGTGCCGTCCCCGCCGGGGAAGTGATTGTCCCGATGATAGGAAAATCCGTAATTTAAAAGCCGCAAATCCTTGTACTTATCCAGTAATTCCCCCGCAAAATCACGCTTAAAGAGGAGGTTTGAATGTCCCCTGTATTCAATAACGGTCGGCGTAGGATTATAATATTCCGATATTACGATATAACGATTGCTGTACTCGTATAATTTCTCATAGACCTTCGGCAAAGATTCCGGTTGAATGTGTATCAAAACGCCGCAGGTAAAAGTCAAATCAAATTTTTCTTTCGTCTCAAATTCCAAGATAGAACCTTTGCAAACGCTGACCCTATCTAATTTTGCACATTCCTCAGCGGCTTTTTCGTTGATTTCCACGCCTGTCATCCTAAGCTCCGGCAACAATATCCCCAAAGCGTTTAAATTTAAACCGATATTTGGTCCAAATTCAAGACAAGACGATACCCCCCCCGGTATGTTTGTTAATATGTTCGACCAGAAGGCAAGACGAGAAGCCTGCGATTTCGCCGTTTGAAGATTTCTTTCGATGTAAGCGTTGCCAAAGTTCCCAGCCCAGCAATTTTCCTGTTCAGTCTTAAAATTTGCCATTTAAATCAAATCCTTTCTTCTCCAATGAGCGTATCAATCAATACGTTCATAATTTATACCTTTCCGCTCTATACTCTGTTACTATTCACGGGCAGTAAAAAAAGAAAAACAGTGCTCTTCATGGTCAACCTCTCCGCCCTTCGGGCACCTCTCCTTTCAGGAGAGGCTCTCTGATTGTTAGTTTTGTGGATGTAAGAGGAAAGCTGCCACTCTAGTGCCTCCCCTGAAAGGGGAGGGGGACCGCGAAGCGGTGGAGAGGTTTACCATGAAAGGCTAATTCGCCTTTCGCATCACAATGTGGTATTACTCGTGAATAGTAACTATACTCTTCCAATTCCTTGTCCTCATCCAAACTCGGAATCGGTCTTATAATTTGCAAAAGAGAATTATACGCCTCATCTTCGGGCGTTGTATTTACGATGTTGACATCTTTTTTCACCATGTTTACGATACCGTCATCTTCACTTCACCACATCCCTCATCGCCTCAACAACATATTCCTGTTCCTCATCCGTCAAATCGTAATACAACGGAAGCGTCAACGCTTCTTCGTAATATTTTATGGATTCGGGGCAATCTTCCGGCTTATGCCCTAATTTTTCATAATAAGGTTGGGTGTGTACCGGGATATAATGAAGATTAAGGGTTATCCCCTTTTTTCTCATCTCTTCAAAAATTTGCTTTTTTGTTTTCTTTACCTTGGCAAAATCTATCCTCACAATATAGATATGCCACGATGGATTCGCATAATCAGGTACATACGGGGTTTTCAGCGACAAATCCTTCAACAGGTCGTCGTATCGCTTCGCCAAATACCTTCTGCGACGGACGAACTCATCGAGCCTGTCCATTTGACTGTAACCTAAGGCCGCTTGTATGTCCGTCATGCGATAGTTGAACCCAAGTTCTACCTGCTGATAATACCAAGGCCCGTCGCTCTCTTTCGTCATATCCGACGGATTTCTGGTAATGCCGTGACTTCTAAGCATTTTCAGCTTTTCGTAAGTTTCGGCGTTGTTGGTGAGTATCATGCCGCCTTCACCGGTGGTTATGATTTTAACGGGATGAAAACTAAACACCGTCATATCCGAAAATTCGCATGAACCGACTTTTTTACCTAAGTAATCCGCCCCAAGAGCGTGAGACGCATCCTCTATCACGGAAAATCCGTATTCTTCGGAAAGTTTGCGGATTTTCTTCATGTCGCACGCTTGCCCCGCAAGATGTACGGGAATTACGACCTTTGGAAGTCTGCCGTCCTTCTTCGACTCTCGAAGCTTTTTTTCCAAAGCTAATGCGTCCATATTGTAAGTTTTAGGATTTATATCCACAAAATCCACATTCGCGCCGCAGTACCTGCCGCAGTTTGCGGAAGCCACAAAAGTTACGGGGCTTGTCCAAAGGCAGTCGCCCTTATTAAGATTTGCGGCAAGGCAGGCGATATGCAAGGCGGATGTAGCGTTCGTTACGGCGACTGCGTATTTTGAGCCGCAGTAATCCGCAACTTTTCTCTCAAATTTCTCGATAGCGGGACCTTGAGTCAAAAAATCAGAACGAAGCACATCTTCAACGGCTTTAATGTCCTCGTCGTTTACGCTCTGTTTACCGTAAAAAATCACGGAATCATCTCCCTCAATTCTTCGACGGTCAAAAAGCATGGGTTGTTGCCCGAGTTATAGTCAAAACCGTCCGGCACGGGTTTGCCCTTTTCGCCTATAGCGTTAACGGCGTAATCCGTTAATTTTACCTCCGTCGACGGTTTTATCACGAAATGATCTTCAAATTCTAAGGTATCGTAATATAAATCGCTCGGACACATTACCTCGTGAAGTTTTTCTCCGGGACGAATACCGATAATTTTTATAGGTAAATTCGGCGCAATAGCCTTTGCAAGGTCAACGATATGCATGGATGGTATCTTAGGGATAAAAATCTCCCCGCCTTGCATTCTTTGAAATCCCTTGAACACAAACTCCACAGCGTCTTCTAGTTTAAGCCAGAACCTTGTCATTCTTTCGTCGGTAATGGGAAGTTCCTCCGCGCCTTCCTCCACCAGTTTTTTAAAGAAAGGCACCACGGAACCCCTTGAGCCTACCACATTGCCGTAACGCACCACGGAAAAACGGGTGGGTCTGTCGCCGACCATGCAGTTTGCGGCGGTAAAGAGTTTATCGGAGCAAAGTTTGGTAGCGCCGTAAAGATTAATGGGGTTTGCGGCTTTATCGGTAGAAAGCGCGATAACTTTCTTGACTCCGCAGCTTATAGCGGCTGCTATGACGTTTTGCGCTCCGTTCACATTGGTTTTTATGCACTCCATGGGGTTGTATTCGGCGGCGGGCACTTGCTTTAAAGCGGCGGCGTGTACGACGTAATCCACCTTGTACATAGCTCTTTCGAGGCGAGCGTAATCCCGCACGTCGCCGATAAAATAGCGCATAAAGTCTTCGTTAAAAACGTGGTTCATCTCAAACTGTTTTAACTCGTCCCTTGAATAAATAATCACCTTTGCGGGACGATATTTCTTCAGCAACATTTCGGTGAATTTCTTCCCAAAAGACCCGGTGCCACCGGTTATCAACACGGTTTTATCGTTAAACAACAAATTCACTTCCCGAATAAAAAATCTGTAAAAAAACAACGCAAAAAGCCGCGCTAAGCGGACGATTTCTATACTTCGTCCGCTTTACGCGGCAAAATAATCCTTATAAACTTTATTGCGCAAAAAAACGAGGAAGAGTCTACCCCCCCCCTAGTAAAATCAGGGCTTACGGCGATTTTGCAACTCTTTTTCATCATAAAACTCGCCTCCCCGTCCCGCAATTTTTAAAATCATAGAGCCATAATACCACAGCAAAAAGCGCCTGTCAAAATTATTTCGATAAAAAACCCTGCGCCGCAATTACTAACGGCGCAGGGTTCGATATTTATCCGCATATGCGTTGAGCTTGGGTTTTAGGAGGTTTAAGTCGATGCCAAAGGTTAGCGGTAGGTTTTATTTATCCCATGTGACTACCACAGCTTTGGTGTCCTCTTTTAATACAAACGCATCACGGTTTGTATAATGGTTGCAATTCTTGCAGGACGGCAAGATATATGTCGTATCACCTTTTTGTAGCTCATCGACAAGTTCAAAGACAAAATGCCCGCCAACAATATCTTCCTCGTCGCCGCTACCCTCGCAATTTTCATTTTTGCAATAGTACGCTGTTTCCCCTGTAACATCTTCCCACAACTCAATCATGTTGTTATAAACTCTACCGTTGTACTCAACCGTATCTCCGGTAGTTTTGGGGGCATTGTACAACACCGTACCCTCAGTTAACGTTACATAGCCTTTCTTATTGCTCCCCATCTTAATAACGGATTCGGTTAAAACTTTGCCTCTCCGTATTTTATAAAAGCGTTTAGTCATTTCGTCATCGTTATAATTAAGAAACATCGAATATCACTCCTTAAAAACATATAAATTTTGGGTCAACTTTGACAAACGACCTGTTTTTGGTAAGACCTCCTTCTTCGCCCAAGCCTTAATCCTATGATACCACGCTTTAGTCAAAAAGTCAATGGATAAAAGTTAAAAAGTCAAAATTATTTTGAAAAAAATGTGCTTCATAAATACTTACAATACACCCAATCCCTTAGCCAATTCCTTAATGCGGGACATGGACAACCGGGTGTATTTTTTTACCAACGAAAACTCCATCCTATCTCGAAGCATATCTTTTGCCCGTTCTTCCGTTTCTTCCTCAGCTTTTTTGCGCTCCTCGTTGCGTCCTTCTTTTAATCCTTTTTTTATTCCTTGCATTAAACCTTTATTCAAAATATCCTTAGCTTCATACTCGATAATCTTTCCGCCCATAGTTTCCTCAACCCCTTTTCTCACCTTATCGTATTTTTGCGCTATCAGTTCCATTACATGAATAGTAGTCGCATAAATCGCCTGCTTGGTAAACTCCGACACTTCTTCCTTAGTTTGCAGTTCGTTAAGCTTTTCTCGTATGCGCATATACTCCGCTATCAGCTCGCCCAACTTTTCTTCGTTGCCGTTACACTCAGGCAGTTCCTTTTCTCGGCTGAAAATGTAGAACGGAAGCAAAAACAATAGCCGCTTTTCAAATATTTCTTCCAATCCATACTGTTGCGCCTTTATAATCGGCACGCTATATTTTATTTCGCCATTTGGCGTTACTACGCTTATTTGCATAATATCCGGCGAATTTGACGGCGCTCTTAGCGCCAACACCGCCGAATGTGGAAAACTTACTTTAAGCGAATAATTCATAACGCTGCTTTCGTTTA
>JAGBMX010000075.1 GCA_017634675.1 Selenomonadaceae bacterium
CGCTATATTTTATTTCGCCATTTGGCGTTACTACGCTTATTTGCATAATATCCGGCGAATTTGACGGCGCTCTTAGCGCCAACACCGCCGAATGTGGAAAACTTACTTTAAGCGAATAATTCATAACGCTGCTTTCGTTTAGCGCTATCTGCGCATCATACTCGAATATTCTAAGCAATATGCTCTTATCCAACTGTTCTTCACATTCTATATGATACCGTTTTTCCGTATTATCCCCGCTTATAATCACAAAACTCGAGTCCGTTATGCGTTTCTTCATCCGGCTGTTATCCTGCTTTATAAAAAGCTCGTTAACGCCTAACGAAACTTTCTCCTTGCCTGTAAAATGCTCTCCGAACACTTCGTTTACAACGGGGATAATAAGCTCGCTGCAATCGTTTAACAGCGTTCGGAACGAATCATCGTACGCTGTCGGGCTGGGACTCTTTTGTTTTTTATGTTTCGATTTACGCTTCATAGAGCTGTCTCCTTTATCTCACGCTTTAATTTTAGCATAAAAATGGCTTTAAAGCAATCATGGAGTTAAGAAATGGGTTAATGACAAAGAAAAAGACTTGTGATATAATGAAAACAAATAAAACTCAACACAAAGGAAGAAACAAGTGATAAAGAAAATATTGCACCATATGAAAGATGAAGGGTGCGGAGATTTTTGCTGTACCAAAATAGAAAATTTTTCGGTTAAATCCGGCGAATTGACGGTATTTAAAGAAGTGAATGTGCACATTCACTGCGGAGAACTGACCGCAATAATAGGCGCAAACGGCGCGGGAAAAAGTACGTTTTTAAGAGCCGTATTGGGCGAAATACCTCACGGAGGAACGCTGACCTTCGTGGGAGCAAACGGTGAGAAAACAAAAAAACCCGTGATAGGGTACGTGCCGCAGGAACTAACATTTGACAGGACAGCCCCCATCAGCGTTTCGGACTTATTCGCAGCTGCGCTTGGCAGATTTCCGGTGTGGCTCTCCACCAAAAAATCTGCGATGAAAAGAATAGAAGCGGCTTTGAACAGGGTAAAGGCTGAATATTTAATAGACAGGCGACTTGGCGCATTGTCGGGAGGAGAACTGCAACGGGTGATGTTGGCGCTATCTCTTGATCCGCTGCCGAATTTGCTGCTTTTGGACGAACCGATATCAGGTGTGGATTACGAAGGAAGAGCCCTCTTTTTGGAGATAGTTTCAAGTCTTCGCGAAAAAGAGGATATGGCAATACTATTAGTATCCCACGATTTGGATTTGGTAAAAAAATACGCAGACAAAGTCATTGTAATGGAACATGGAATAAAGGCAGCGGGAACTCCGGAAGATGTTTTTGACAAAATAAACGGCGCAGATCGTTACAATGGGAGGCTAGGCAGTGGAAACAATATTTAGCCTTATGGACAAACTTCCCTTCGATTTTATAAGCTACTCCTTTATGAAACACGCCTTGCTTGCGACGTTATTGGTAACGCCGCTGTTTGGAATTTTAAGCACCATGGTGGTGGAAAGTCGGATGGCGTTTTTCTCAGATTCCTTAGGTCACGGCGCTTTTACCGGAATAGCGGTGGGCGCCGTTTGCGGAATTTTTTCGCCTAAAATATCCCTACTTATTTTCTCGATGATTTTTGCGCTTTTAATAACGTATATAAAACATAAGACCAGAATGGGGGCGGATACGGTTATAGGCGTATTTTCCTCTACAGCCGTCGCTTTGGGGCTTATGCTTATGACGTATGGCGGAGAGTTTCAAAAATATGCGAAATATCTGATAGGAGATTTGCTTAGCATAAAATCAGAGGAAATTTTAGCACTTTCCGTTGTTTTTGCGCTGACCTTTTTGATATGGGCGTTTATGTACAACAAACTTCTAATCGGCGCCATAAGCCCATCGGTTGCGAGAAGCCGCGAAATTTCGCCGATTATGTATGAAGCGGCGTTTGCAAGCGTGTTGGCGGTAATCGTAGCTATCAGCATCGAATGGGTGGGGATACTTTTAATCAATTCTCTTTTGGTTTTACCCGCAGCGGCCGCAAGAAACGTAACAAACAACATAAGAAGTTATCATCTCTGTTCTATGCTTTTCGCTGTGTTAAGCGGCGTAACGGGTCTTATTGCCGCCTTTTACGCAGACACTTCCGCCGGAGCAACCATCGTGATGATGGGGGCGGCGCTCTTCTTTGTCACGCTTTTCTTAAGGAAAAGATTTATTAAATAACAAACAGAAGTTACTATTCACGGGTAAACTTTGCTCTCCTATAAAAAGTATGCGCCCGAGGCAACGTTGCCACCTCTCCGCCCTTCGGGCACCTCCCCTTTCAGGGGAGGCTCTCTTGTTTTACTGTAGTGCCTTCCCTGAAAGGGGAGGGGGACTGCGGAGCGGTGGAGAGGTCCTCTGTGAACGGCACTAATTCGCCTTTCGCATCACCGTGTTGGACTACCCGTGAATAGTAACAAACAGAGTTTTAAAAGATTTTATTTTCGCTAAGAAGGATTTTCTTTTTTTCCATAGAATATTAAGTGTACAGAGTGTAGAATGTGAAAGGGGAGTTTTTTATGGCTACCTTCAAATTGCGGGGCAAGAATATCGAAATTACTCCGGCTTTGAGAGAATACGTCGAAAAACGCATCGGAAAAATCGAAAAATATTTTGATAATTTAGATGAAATTACCGTGCTTCTTACGGTCTCCAAAGGCAGGCACATAGTGGAAGTGACGGTTCCCGTATCCGGCGGCGTGCTTCTTCGCGGCGAAGAGGCTACCATGGATATGTATACTTCCATAGACTTGGTATATGAAAAGCTTGAGCGGCAAATCAGGAAACAAAAGACCAAGCTTGAAAAGCGTTTCCGTCAAAACTTTAACGCCGACGCCATAGAAGAGGAACCGGTTGCGCGCGAGGAAGGCGAAGAGTACAACATCATTCGTCACAAGAAATTCTCCGTAAAACCAATGGACACCCAAGAGGCCATCATGCAGATGAACTTGTTAAATCACAATTTCTTTATGTTCAGAGACTCAACCACCGAATCTGTAAACGTGGTCTACAAACGCGCCGACGGCGACTACGGCTTAATAGAATCCGACGCTTAACAACAGGGCTGTTCATTCAGCCCTTTTTTAAGTTGAATGAAGGAGAGAGATAATTGTTAGGATTTTTGAAAAGATTTTTAGGGGACAACAACGATAAAGAGATAGCGAAATTGCAGCCGATTGTGGAGCAGGTAAACGCGCTTGAAAACGATATGAAAAGTTTGTCCGACGACAAGCTTGCGCATAAGACTTTGGAGTTTAAGGAGAGATTGGCGAACGGGGCGACCCTTGACGACATATTGGTCGAAGCCTTTGCGGTGACTAGGGAAGTGTCCTCCAGGGTGCTCGGAATGCGTCATTTCGATGTGCAGATAATGGGCGGCGCGTGCCTCCATGCGGGAAAGATTGCGGAGATGCGCACCGGCGAAGGCAAAACCTTGGTGGCGACGCTCCCCGTTTACTTAAACGCCTTGACGGAAAAGGGTGTTCACATGGTTACGGTGAACGATTACCTCGCCAGACGCGACAGCGAGTGGATGGGCAAGATTTACCGTTTCCTTGGGCTATCCGTCGGACTTATCATGCACGATATGGATTTCCCCGACAGAAAACACGCCTATTCCTGCGATATAACCTTTGGCACGAACAACGAGTTCGGTTTCGACTATCTTAGGGACAACATGGTGCTTTACGCGGATCAGATGGTGCAGCGACCTTTAAACTACGCCATTGTTGACGAGGTTGACTCCATCCTGATAGACGAGGCAAGGACGCCGCTTATTATTTCGGGGCCGGGGCAGAAGTCCACCGAGATGTATAAGGTTATGGCGGACGCTGTGCGAACCCTTAAAGAAGGCGAGGACTACACCGTTGACGAGAAGCAAAAGACCGTCGCGCCGACGGATAAGGTTGTGCCTAAGATTGAAAAGCTTCTCAACATAAAGAATTTATACGCGCCGGAAAATATCGAGCTGAGCCACGCTTTTAACGCGGCTCTCCGAGCGAAGGCTTTGATGAAGCGGGACAGGGATTATCTCGTTAAAGACGATGAAATCGTTATCATCGACGAGTTCACTGGGCGTCTTATGGAAGGGCGCAGGTACAGCGACGGCTTGCATCAGGCGATAGAGGCGAAGGAAAACGTAAAGGTTCAAAGAGAATCCCAGACGCTTGCCACTATTACATTCCAGAACTATTTCAGAATGTATGAGAAGTTGGCGGGAATGACAGGCACGGCAAAGACCGAAGAGGACGAGTTTTTAAAGATATACAAGCTGCCAGTCGTGGTTATCCCCACAAACAAAGAGGTGCGGCGCACGGATTACCCGGACGTTATCTTTAAGACTAAGAAGGCAAAGTATAAGGCAGTCGGAAAAGCCGTCAAGGAGATACATGAAAAGGGGCAGCCCGTCTTAATCGGCACGACTTCGGTTACTCAATCGGAGGAACTAAGCAAAATCCTCACCAGGAACGGCATACCTCACAACGTATTAAACGCCAAGTACCACGAAAAGGAAGCGGAGATTGTGGCGAACGCCGGACAATACGGCGCGGTTACTATCGCCACCAATATGGCGGGGCGCGGCACGGACATAAAATTGGGCGAAGGCGTGGACGCTTTGGGCGGCTTATTCATAGTAGGCACGGAGCGTCACGAATCGCGCCGCATAGACAACCAGCTGCGCGGTCGTTCGGGTCGTCAGGGGGACCCCGGCGCGTCAAGGTTTTACCTTTCGCTTGAGGACGATCTTCTGCGGCTCTTTGCGGGGGACAATATCGGAAAGCTAATGGACAAACTCGGCATGGACGAGGACGAGCCTATAGAACACAGTCTTATAACCCGTTCCATCGAACACGCGCAAAAGAAGGTAGAAGCCAGAAACTTCGACATCAGGAAGCACGTCCTCGAATACGACGACGTTATGAACCAGCAGAGAGAGGTCCTCTACAGCGAACGTCGCAAAATTCTCCTCGGCGAAAACCTTAGGGAAAACATCATGGGCATGGTTAAGCACATTATAAAGGAAGAACTTGAGCAATACGCCAACGAGAAACTTTATCCCGAGGAATGGACGCTTGACGGACTTATCAAAGACGCTGAGGAAATCTACGCCCCCGCCGGCAGCTTAAAATTGGAAGAGCTTCAAAGCCTAAGTCGGGATGATTTGAAAGCCACTCTTGAAAAAATTGCGGAAGACGGATACGCGGGACGCGAAAAACTCTTTGGCGAAGAGAATATGAGGGAACTTGAGAAGGTCATAATGCTTCGAGTCCTTGACAACAAGTGGATGGAACACCTAGACCACATGGACATGTTGCGCGACGGCATAAACCTTCGCGCCTACGGTCAACGCAACCCCCTTGTCGAGTACAAAATCGAAGCTCTCGATATGTTTGAGGAGATGGAGCATCAGATAATGGACCAAATCGCCAACCTGATGTACCATGTCAGCATAGTGGAACGCCCATACAACGAAGGTGAAAGCGCGGAAGAAGATGTTGACAGGATTATCGAGCGTGAAAAAGACCGTCTGCAAGACAATCTTGAAAACGCCCGCATGAGCCACGGCGACGAATCCTCCGAAACCAAGAAAAAGCCTAAAAGAAACGATGCGCCCAAAGTCGGTCGCAACGATCCCTGTCCCTGCGGCAGCGGCAAAAAATATAAAAATTGCTGCGGAAGGTAGGAGTAAGGTAATTTGTATAAATTACAATTTTATGAGGACGACCAAGGAAACAAGCCTGCATACGATTATATCAGAGAATTATACTCAAAAAAAGATAAAAAAAATCGTGTACAGGCAAATAAAGTGAGACAATATATTAAATATTTAAAGCAATTAGGAACTTATGTCGGAGAACCGATTGTGAAACATATCGGAGGTGGGATCTGGGAACTTAGACCTGCCAAAGATAGAATTTTCTTTGTTGTATATCATGAAGGCGTGTATGTTTTATTACACGCCTTTACAAAGAAAACTCAAAAAACCCCAAAAAGCGAGCTTGATAGAGCGCGAGCAGAATATAAAGATTTGCTGGAAAGGGGATTAAAGAAAAATGGAGAAAGATGAAGAATATGAGGTGGAATTGGAAAAAGCCAGAGCCGAATACAAGGATTTGATGGAGCGCGGAGAAGATGCGATGGGGGACGACGATGAATATGATGAGCTTGAAAGAGAATTTTTTACCGAAGAAGAAATAAAAGAGTGTGAATTTAAAGCATTACTATTGGAGGCTTTTGTGAAAGCTCACAAAAAAATGGGACTGGACAAGAAAAAAGCCGTCGAACTTAGCTTAGAATTCCTCGACGAAATGAAATCAGATAACCTGGTATTTGCGTGAATAGTTGGGGCTTCGCCCCAGCGGTCAGCGTCAGCCAATCGCACTTCGCCTAAGGCTCGCGCTCTTGGGACGCTTTCGCATGGGAAGCATTGACGACGCTAAAGCGTCGATGCTTCTCCAAAACCCCACAAGGGGCAATGCCCATTGACCCCGCCAAAGGGCATTCGCCCTCTGGACTCCCAGTTACGTTAATTGATAGTTTGGCTGACAAAAAACCACTAAACCCATTACTAAAGTTTTTTCTCTCTCTCTTTTTCTTTGCTTCTTTCTTTTTCTCTCTCTCTTTTTTACAAAAAAGAGAGAGAGAAAAAGAAAGAAGGAACTTGCGGTTAAAGGAGATGTAAAAAATGACAGAGCATGATATGATTAATGAGAAGTCGTTTCAGAGTTTGCTGAAGGCTGTAGAGGAAAAGAAGCGGATATTGCTTGTAGCGTCGCCGGGGGCGCATGGGCTGACTACACTGGCTATGGCGCTTATTATGCACGGGGATAATAACGGAATTTACTACGAGCTTTTTGATTCGGATCTCATGCGTTCTAGACCGGGCGAAGGCGAGCTTTATTTTGCGCAGCTTAAATCAACGGCGGATATACAGTATCTCTTAAAACTTTGGGCGCACGGCGGATCGGGGATAGCCGCCATGTACGCCGCTTCCGTTGAGGACGCGACGGAATGGCTTGAGGCGGTCATGAAAAAGAGCGGCATTAAGGAAGCCGGGGCGTTTGTCAACTGCACCATCGACATTATCTGCATGATAGAGAACGAAAACGGCACCAGCGTCGTAAAAGACGTTGTTGTGCTTCACCACTGATTAATTGGGGCTTCGCCCCAAACCCCACCAGAGGGCGCCGCCCTCTGGACTCCCGCAAGGGACTTCGCCCCTTGACCCCGTAATAATTAATTGTTTTCCAGGCTTTTTTAGAGAGTGGAAAACAATTAATTTAAATGGGAGTCCAGAGGGGCGAAGCTCCTTTGGCGGGTGCAGGGCAGCGCCCTGCCGGGGTTTGGGGCAGAGCCCCAAGGAAGGCGGATATGGGAAGAATATTTGGACTTTTGAAGGTGTTTCGGCGAGACTTGATGGTGATGATGATAGCTGCGTACAGTAAGGAAACGCCGCTAAAGGTCAAGTTCTTGGCGCTGATGGCGTTTTTTTACGTGCTAAGTCCCCTCGACGCATTGCCGGACACCGTGCCTTTCGCGGGATTGATAGACGATATGGTGATAATCCCTGCGGCAATCTACGGATTAAAGAAGATGTTGCCGAAAGACGTTGCGTTATCAAGCGAGCAAAAGGCTGATAAAGCGATAAAAAAAGGCGGCATGATAGTCTTAGCCGCCGCGCTTATTGTTGTGTTTTGGATAGCTTTGATAGGTTGCTTTTTGTATTGGCTTATTTGGGGTTGAGAGAAGTCGACGTTACTATTCACGGGTAGTAAAAAAAGAAAAATAGTGCTCTTCATGGTCAACCTCTCCGCCCTTCGGGCACCTCTCCTTTCAGGAGAGGCTCTCTGATTGTTAGTTTTGTGGATGTAAGGGGAAAGCTGCCGCTCTAGTGCCTCCCCTGAAAGGGGAGGGGGACCGCAAAGCGGTGGAGGGGTCGACCATGAACGGCACTAATTCGCCTTTCGCATCAATATGTTGTATTACTTGTGAATAGTAACAAGTCGACGCTTAGGCGTCGATTTTTTTTTAAAAAATTAACAAAAATCCCGCTCAATATGTTATACTAAAGACAGAACAAAAATTTACTTGGGAGTCTTTAGGTTAGTGTCCCGAAAAAAGCAAGGTGAATAATTTTGATAAAAATAACTTCGTGTTTGATATTTAAAAATGAGGAGAAGCATTTGCCCAAGTGGATAGAGAGCGTAAAATTTTTCTCCGACGAGATAGTTGCCGTTGATACCGGCTCCACGGACAATTCCTGCAAAATTCTTCGGGAGGCCGGGATAGAGCCTCTTTATTTCGAATGGATAAACGATTTTGCGGCGGCGAAGAATTACGCACTTAACCACGCCACGGGAGATTGGATTGTATTTTTGGATGCGGACGAATACTTCCCGCCCGGGGTCAGGGAAAACGTCAGGAGAGGCATCGAAGAAGTGACGGCGAACGCTCCCGACGCTTTGGCTATACAAAGCCCCCTGTACAATATCGACGAGGACCAGGACAACAAGATAACTTCTAAAATTATACACTGGCGAATTTTCAAAAATCGTCCGGATTTTCGCTACAAAGGAGCGGTTCACGAGGCTCTTTCCCTTGACGAAAAAGACGCCAAAGTAAAATTTGCCGACAGCGATCTTGCCATATATCATACAGGGTACTCCACAAATATATCCCACGCAAAGGGCGTGCGGAATTTGGAACTGTTGCTGAAAAGAATGGAAGAGGAAGGCGGACATCCCGATACCAGGACGGCTCTTTATCTTGCCACTACTTATGCGCAACTGAAAGACTACGAAAAAGCGCAGGAATTTGCCCTTATCGCCATAAAGGGAACGGATAAGGAACTTGCCACCATGTCGGTGAAGATGTATAAGATGCTGGTGCAAACGGAAGAAAAACTCACCAACGACGAAGAAAAAATGAAAGAATACATCGACATGGGACTGGAACGGGTGCCGGATTATCCCGATCTTTTAATAGAAAAGGCGCGCATACTCTATAAACACAACAAACTGTACGAGATGGAAAAAATCTGCAACACCATAGTTGAGAAGATGGCGGATTATTCTTTTATGTCAAGGTTCGAGTCCTCTATGCCTTCTCAAGAAGTGTTGCTCTTACATATGCTCGCTATCATAAACTTCAGAAAAGGCGAAATGATGCAGGCAAGGGAATATCTTGCGAGAGCCTTGCAGAACGATTCGTCCGATCCCGTGTTGCTAAATCATTTTTCAAAATTCTTCTTCAACGCGCCCTTTGAAATGCAGGATCACGTTCTCAGCGTGATCTTTAAACAGGATCTCTCAAAGGATAAGCAGAAATTAAAAGCGGGGCTTGCAAACCACGAATACGGGGCGATATACGTCAAATACACCAATCCCGGAAGAAATTCCTTCGAATATCATATGTCAGCGGGGGAATACGAAGCGGCGGGCAAGCTTGTAAAAGAACGGCTCTTGGCGCTCTTTAAAGAGGGAAGCAGGCTTTACGCTTACGTCAAATCGGATAAGTCTGAGTTTGACGAAAACGACAGGGCGATTTTGATAAACGCCATAGAACTTGCGATTCCAAAGCGTTTTCTGGACAAACTCGCAAAAGCGAGCAAACCCAAAAGGGACCCGGAAGTTATCGTGTTGGACATCCGAAACGAACTGGCAAGACTGACTCAGGCGCTGCTTTCCATGACAAAAAAAGAGTTTAGACGAGCCAAAAAGTTGGTGTCGCTCTTAACCTTTCCCGTATCGGACTTGGTGCTTGCCGCCTTCGACGAACCCTTCAAACCTTTTTCGCCCCAAGTGCTTTACGATATATACGCCTCAATCTCGACCCACGCTTCCTTTAACATCGATGAAAAAGTCGCTCATTGCGCAGCGAAACTTCATAACGACGAACTAACCTTCGCATTGTTGCCCACCTTCTTCGACAGATACGAGGCGGGACTCATCGAAGAACTTTTGGACGCCGTTGAGATGAAGGGCGAAACCTATCTGAAGAATTTCGGCAGGCTTATGCTGTACATGAAGGAAAGGGACGAGGCGATAGACGCCCTGACGAAAGCAGAAAATATGTTGCCCGATGACGAAGAGGTAAAGAATTACCTAGGCTGGGCCAACGAATTACCCCCCCCCAGAAGATGAGTAGGCATCGCGCCACTCTGGATAAGGTTTTACAAGATTTGGAGAAGTATAAAAGTTAAAAGCTAAGCGAGGAAATTATGCTGTCATTAAAAAATATATCCTTCGATGCGGATGATGAAAAAGGAAAAGTATCCATTATAAAAAATTTATCTTTAGATATCGAAGCGCAAAAATTTACGGTGGTTACAGGCCCAAACGGCAGCGGCAAGTCCACTCTCGCCCGTATTATAGCGGGAATAGAAAAACCGACTGCGGGCGAGATTAAATTTTTCGGGAAAGATATTACAGATTCGTCGATTACCGAACGCGCAAACATGGGAATATCGTTTGCCTTTCAACAGCCCGTGAGGTTTAAAGGTATTTCCGTCATAGACCTCTTACGTCTTGCTTCGAAGAAAAATTTGGGACGCGGCGAAGCGTGCGACTATCTGTCGGAAGTAGGGCTCTGCGCTAGGGATTATGTGGATAGAGAGGTAAACTCATCCCTTTCCGGCGGCGAACTAAAGCGTATCGAAATAGCGACGGTTATGGCGCGCAGCGCAAAACTTACCATTTTTGACGAACCTGAAGCCGGCATTGATTTATGGAGCTTTCAAAACCTTATAGGCATTTTTCAAAATATGCGAAAAAACATAAAAGACAGCGCCATTATGATCATATCCCATCAAGAACGCATTTTGGAAATTGCGGACGAAATTGTGGTACTGACTGCGGGAGAAATAGAGAAAAAAGGGGAAGGCAAGCTTATTCTGCCCGAGATCTTAAAATCCCAATCGAGGGCAAACTGCGGTCGTACCCTTAATACGGAGGCTTGCTGATGGAACTTAATTCTATACAAATGAACATATTAAAGGAAGTTGCCGCCCTTGAAGGCATCCCTAAGGGCGCATACAACATTAGATCCAACGGAGAGCTTGCCGGACGCGCAAGTTCCGCCAATATTGAAATCACCACCAAAACCGATTTGCCCGGGATAGACATAAGAATAAAACCAAACACTAAAAACGAGAGCGTACATATTCCAGTGGTACTCTCTGAGAGCGGTTTAAAAGAAACCGTGTACAACGATTTTTACGTTGGAGACAATGCTGACGTTGTAATAGTGGCGGGTTGCGGCATATCTAACTGCGGCGGAAAAGATTCCGAGCATGACGGGGTTCACCGTTTTTTCCTTGGCAAAAACGCCAAAATCAAATACGTTGAAAAACATTACGGTGAAGGCGACGGAGCCGGGAAACGCATACTTAACCCCGTAACTGAACTTACCCTTGACGAGGGCAGCAGCGCCATTTTGGAAATGGTGCAAATAAAAGGCGTCGACTCCACCAACCGCAAAACAGTCGCAACGCTTAAAAAAGACGCGTCCTTAATAGTACGGGAAAGATTGATGACACACGGGAATCAAAGCGCCTACTCCATATACGACGTAGCGCTCGACGGCGAAAATTCCAGCGCCGACGTTGTTAGCCGCTCCGTTGCAAGGGACAGTTCCTACCAAAAACTAGACCTCGCCCTAAAAGGCAACGCGCCGTCAAAGGGGCACACCGAATGCGATTCCATCATTATGGACAACGGCAAAATACTTGCCGTACCTTCCCTTGAAGCCAACGACACCGACGCTATGCTCGTCCACGAAGCCGCCATAGGCAAAATCGCCGGCGAACAGCTTATCAAACTTATGACTCTAGGCTTAACAGAAAAAGAAGCCGAAGAGGCTATTATAAACGGGTTTTTGAAATAGAGGCAGGTTTCTACTTTCTTTTTCTTTCTTTTTTTTGTAAAAAAAAGAAATAAAAAGAAAGTAGCAAAGAAAAAGAAAGCAAAAAAACTTTAATAATTGGTTTTAGACTCAAACGAAAGTTTTGAATCTAAAATCAATAAAATGGGAGTCCAGAGGGGCGAAGCTCCTTTGGCAGGGTCAAGGGGCAGCGCCCCTTGTAGGGTTTGGGGCGAAGCCCCAACAAAAAGAAAGAGAAAAAACTTTAATAATTGGTTTTTGCTAAAATGAAAGTTTTGATTCTAAAACCAGTAAAACGGGAGTCCAGAGGGGCGAAGCTCCTTTGGCAGGGTCAAGGGGCAGCGCCCCTTGTAGGGTTTTGGAGAAGCATCGACGCTTTAGCGGCGCTAATGCTTCCCATGCGAAAGCGTCCCAAGAGCGCAAGCCGTAGGCGAAGTGCGATTGGCTGACGCTGACCGCTGGGGCGAAGCCCCAACAAAGGAGCGAAGATGAAAAAGGCGATAATAACGGGGGTAACTGGGCAGGACGGGTCATATTTGGCGGAGTTTTTGCTTGAAAAAGGTTACGAGGTTCACGGACTTATTAGGAGAGCGAGCGCCCATAATACAGAAAGAATAGATCACATAAAGAGCGAAAGATTTTTTTTGCACGAGGCGGATTTATCTGATTCCTTGTCGCTTACGAGATTAATTGGGAAGATACAGCCGGACGAAGTTTATAATTTAGCGGCGCAGAGCCATGTAGGAAGTTCCTTTGACGTACCGGAGTATACCGCTAACGTGACGGGTACGGGAAGTCTTAGGATTTTGGAGGCTTTAAGGCAGATTAAACCCGATACGAAGTTTTATCAAGCCTCTACATCGGAGCTTTTCGGAGGAATACCGGGAACGGAGCCGCAAAGCGAGAAAACTCCTTTTCATCCCCGTTCACCTTATGGAGTGGCGAAACTTTACGCCTATTGGATAGTAAAAAATTATAGGGAAGCCTATAATATGTTTGCGGTGAACGGTATTTTATTCAATCACGAATCTCCGAGAAGGGGAGAGAATTTCGTCACGAGAAAAATTTCAATCGGAGTTGCAAAGATTGCGGCAGGGCTAATGGACAAGATTTCCCTCGGAAACCTCAACGCCAAGCGAGATTGGGGTTTTGCGGGCGATTACGTCGAGGGAATGTATTTGATGTTGCAACAGGATAAGCCAAAGGACTATGTGCTTGCCACAAAGGAAACCCATACAGTACGCGCCTTTGCGACGTTAGCGTTCCGCGCGGCGGGGATTGATATAGAGTTTGAAGGCGAAGGCGTAAAGGAAAAGGGTTACGATAAAAAGACGGGAAAATTGTTGGTAGACGTAAATCCTGCATTTTTCAGACCGGCGGAAGTTGAGTTGTTATTGGGCGACAGCACGCTTGCTGAAACCGAACTTAACTGGAGGCGAAAAGTGAGTTTCAAGGAACTCGTCGAGATGATGGTGAAAAGAGATATGGAAAGGGTAAAAAATGCCTGAAATTACGAGGTTTTACGGTATCGTTATAAAGATGTACTTCAGAAGCGGCGAACATGAGCCTAGTCATATTCACGCAATATACGGCGAATATATGGGAGAATTTAATATCCTGACGGGAGAAATGATTGTGGGAGATTTGCCGCAAAAGGCGCAAAACATGGTTTGCGAATGGATAGGAGTTCATAGGGACGAGCTTCAAACTATGTGGGAAACTGAAAAAATTAAAAGCTTGCCTCCGCTTGTATAAAGGAAACAATATGTACCCTAGAATAAAAGATGTTTTTCCGCTTGAAAATTATATATTAAAGGTAATTTTCGATGATGGGAAAACCGTGCTTTACGATGTTAAAGACGATGCGAAAAGAATCCCGAGTTATTCGCCGTTGATTAAAATCTACAAATTGTTTGAGCAATTTCAAGTAGATTCGAGCAGAACGGTTATTTATTGGAACGAAGAGATAGATTTGCCGAGCGATGTTATTTATGAACGAGGAAAACAAATTTAAGGAGAAATTCAATGGAAAAAAATTCTAAGATATTTGTCGCGGGGCATAAAGGCATGGTGGGTGGCGCGATTTACCGAAAGTTAAAGACGGACGGTTACGTCAACATCGTTACCCGCAAGCATAGCGAACTGGATTTAATCAATCAGGAAGCCGTTGAAAAGTTTTTCGCCGCCGAAAAACCGGAATACGTTTTTTTGGCTGCCGCAAAGGTTGGCGGCATTATGGCAAACGATGCGGCAAAGGCGGATTTTTTATATGCTAACGCAATGATTTCTTTAAACGTCACCCAAGCCGCCTTAAAAAACGGCTGCAAGAAATTGGAATTTTTAGGCTCGTCTTGCATTTACCCCAGACTTGCGCCGCAACCCATAAGGGAAAAGGATCTTTTGACCGGCTCCCTTGAACCTACAAACGAAGGCTACGCCTTGGCAAAAATTTTGGGGCTTAAATACGCCGAATACATAGCGAAAGAATACAACCGCCCCTTTATTTCCGTAATGCCCACCAATCTTTACGGCGTAGGCGACAATTACGACGAAAACAGAAGTCACGTTTTGCCCGCTCTTATCCGTCGCTTCCACGAAGCGAAAATCGCAAACAAAAAAACCGTCACCTGTTTCGGCGACGGCTCTCCATTAAGAGAATTTCTCTTTGTAGACGATTTGGCGGAACTTTGCGTGTTCCTGATGAATAATTACGACGGATACGAAACCGTAAACGCCGGAGTCGGTAAGGATATTTCAATAAAAGACCTTGCAAAACTTGTCGCAAATATCGTAGGTTTTACGGGCGAAATACTGTGGGACACCACAAAACCAAACGGTATGCCGAGGAAACTTTTGGACGTGTCTAAAGCAAAAAGTTTGGAATGGACGGCAAAAACCAGCCTTTCCGACGGAATTAAGATAGCTTATGAGGACTTTTTGAAAAGGTACAAATAACGTAAAAAATCATTCGAAATTAGCCGGCAACGTCTTTACCCGCCCGCAGCTCATCTCCCCTTCGGGACAAACTCCCGTAGCTTCGCAACTTGCGCCCGCCTTGGAAAACAAGACGGGCGCTACTTTTTTTACCTCGTCTAACATCTTATTCGCCAAGTCCCGTATCTCCCATTGCGCCCTAGCGCAACAACGCAGATTGAAAAAGTGCATCAAGCTCCTTGCGTTCATGGTTATCAAAATTTTCGTTTCCGTTGCGTTTGGCAACACATACCTTGCGTCCTCTTTAGGAATACCCATTTCCACCAGTTCGTCGTAGATTTTTTGTATATCCCCGCAAAGTTTGTCGAATTTCTCTTTTGCATCCTTATTGTTTGCTATTTTAGGCGGCGTTATATATTCAAAATTATGTTCCGCCACATATCGCTGACTCTGCTGATCGTACGAAGCTATGCGATGTCGTACAAGCTGATGCGTTAAAACCCTGCTTACCCCCTCGACCGCAAAGGTAAAACTGGCGTGCTCAATAGTGGAGCCGTGTCCTAGCTCTATCATTTTCTTTACCATCTCGGCGGCTTTTTCTTCCGTTATCTTTTCTTGCAATTCATCCAAATCGGCGGCGGAATAACATAATCTCGCCGCCGTCGCCACTATCCTTTCAGGCTCCGGCGTATGATTTATAAGCCTTACTTTAAGCATATTCTACTCGTCCTTTCACGTTTCATTATTCTATTTCTTCCTGTGTCGCAAACAATTCGGGAAATGTATTTTCGACATCTTCAATAAGTTTGTAAGCTAATTTTGTAGCGGTTTTTACCAGTTCATGACTGACGTAAAAACTTTTTAAATACCTTGTATCGCTCTCTAAATGCGTTATTTCTCTTGAGTTTTGGTCAATTTCCGAAAGGCAACCCTGATAGCACGCAGGGACAAGCGCTATCAAATCTGATATTTCATGTGTTTTGGGATATTTTATGTTGTGTATTTCTAAAATATGTTTTAATGATAATTCAATGCTTTGTTGAATATGATAGCCTATATGATTTATCATACCATCATCGTTGGGATAGGACATTTCAATGGCTTTAGCTACTTTTAAGTGTTGTTTTGCTATATCCAATAAAGTTTCATTACTACTGATTATTTGATTCATAAACTACAACTCCGGTACTGTAAATTTCCTTTTTTAAGTTTTCGTCAACGTTAAAATTATCCCATTTATCGAATACTGCCGAATGACTTTTAATAGTCGGATATTTACGGGGAACGGTTTTAAATTCATAGTAAATATCAATATCGCTCTCATTTTTACAATTATCGGTTACACTGCTCCCAAAAATGATAATCTTTTTTATGTTTTCATCCTGAGAACAAATTTCAATCATTTTAACTACATCGCGCTGTTTTTGAGGTGAAATTTGTTCTATATTTCGCATTTTTTTCGGTACTTCCGAATTCATA
Organism: Selenomonadaceae bacterium; assembly: GCA_017634675.1. Lineage (GTDB taxonomy): Bacteria > Bacillota > Negativicutes > Selenomonadales > Selenomonadaceae > RGIG9201. Next base: position 16,336 of record JAGBMX010000075.1, read on the forward strand.
AATATCGCCTCAATCATTATGCCACATTCAAAGTTCCCTTCGTTCGTTTTCTTTTCTTTTTCTCTTTTCTTTTTTGTAAAAAAGATGTTAGATTCGCTTAGTGCTTTAGCACTTAGCGAATCTTATATGCGAAGCGAAGCGTAGCTAAGAGAAAAAAGAAAAGAAACAAAAGAAAAAAGAGAAAGAAAAAACTTTATTAAGTGTTTTTTTCTATACCGTCAGTTTGCGTAACCGGGAGTCCAGAGGGCGTATGCCCTTTGGCGGGTGCAGGGCAGCGCCCTGCCGAGGTTTGGGGCAGCGCCCCAATTATCAAAAACGCTGCTTCGCAAATTTCATCAAGGCGTTCATGGTGATTTTTCAAAAACAAATGACCCAAAATCGCTTCAAAGCCTGTGCTTGCGTGATATTCTGCCGCGCTCGCTCTCTTTGTGCCGTGGCTTTTGGCGTTCCTGCCCCGCTTATAAATCTGCCGTTCTTCTTCCGTCAGCATATTCTCTATTTCCCGATAGGCTTTTGCTTGGCACACGGCGGATACCATAATTGCGCTTATACGATGAAAATTGTCTATCTTCGACTGCTCAAAGCGTAAGAGTCTGTTCCTCACATAAAGATGAAAATACGCGTCGCCGATATGCGCCAAAAACAAAGGGTTCAGCATATTTTCATCAACTTCCTTGTACGGCTCGATTAACTCGCCCTTTTCATCATACGCAAAAACCCTTTTAAACAGAGCGTCTTTACCTTCGTAACTCACTCTCTTTTCCATTTTGCGCCGCTCTTTGTATCTTCAACTATAACGCCGATTTCCTTTAAGCCGTCCCGAATCTTATCCGCCAAGGCGTAATTCTTTTCCTTCTTAGCCTCCGCCCGAAGGTTTAGGATAAACTCCATCAACTCTTCCGTCAATCCGTCCTCGGCTTTTGCGCCCTGCTCGAATATTCCCAATATCTCCGCCATGTCGCTATATATCTTCATTACCTCGGCGAAATCAGCCTTATCGGGCGCATTATTCCCCGCAACATACACGTTTATCTCTTTGGCAAGGGAAAACATTTCACCGATAGCCTTTGCGGTATTGAAATCGTCCTCCATAGCCTCGTCGAAGTTCTTCCAATACTCCTTCGCCTTAGTCAAAACATCTTTTGCAGAATCCGAATTTCCGTCCCGCTTCAAAAACTCTTCTCCGGCTTCTTTAGCCTGCGCCAATCTTCTGAGGGATGTCTTTGCTTCTTCGAGCCTTTCCTTTGAAAAATCCAAGGGACTTCTATAATGGGTGCCAAGTATAAAGAACCTTACAACCTCGCCGTCAAACTCCTTCAAAATCTCGTCAACGGTGAAGAAATTCCCCGCAGATTTGCTCATTTTCTCCTGTTTAATCGTGATAAAACCGTTATGGCACCAATAATTCGCAAAGGTATTTTTGCCCAAATAAGCCTCGGACTGGGCAATTTCGTTTTCATGGTGCGGGAAAATCAAATCGCTTCCGCCGCCGTGGAAATCAAAGGTTTTGCCCAAATATTTCAAACTCATGGTCGAACACTCTATATGCCACCCCGGACGCCCTTTCCCGAAAGGACTGTCCCAAGCGGGTTCGCCGGGTTTTGCCGCCTTCCAGAGAGCAAAGTCCATGGGATTTTTCTTCTTTTCGTCAACCTCTACCCTGGCTCCCGCCTGCATATCCTCCAAACTTCTGCCGCTTAACTTCCCGTACCCGTCAAACTTCTCCACGCTGTAATAAACGCCGCTCTCCGTTTGATAAGCGTAACCCTTTTCAATAAGCCCCGAAATCATTTCGACAATATCTTCCATTGTCTCCGAAACCCTCGGGTAAACATCCGCCCGCTTTACGTTAAGCGCGTCCATCACCTTGAAATAAGAATCAATATATCTTCCCGAAACGGTTTTCCAATCGCTCTTTTCTCCGTTAGCCTTTGCGATTATCTTATCGTCCACATCGGTAAAATTCTGCACATACCGAACCTTATAACCCTTCTTCGCAAAAAACCTCCTTATAACGTCCCAAGTCACAAAAGGTCTTGCGTTTCCTATATGCGGATGATTATAAGGCGTGACCCCGCAGCAATATATACCGACTTCCCCTTCCTTAACCGGCTTAAACTCCTCTTTCTTCTTAGTCATTGTATTGTATACTTCTATCATGCTTTTTCTCCTTTGTTGGGGCTTTGCCCCGAACCCCACAAGGGGCGCTGCCCCTTGACCCCGCCAAAGGGCATTGCCCTCTGGACTCCCGGGTGCGTTATTTTCCGTTTTTGAGCTGTTCATTGAGCAGTTCTTTTAGTTCAGCGATTTCTTTTTTTAAATTATTTATTTCTTCTTGCATCTTTCTTCTTTCGTCTTCCTCGGGATCGGGCAATACCGTATGGTCTAAATCCACATCGTTTTCATTTGCCAGAGTCGTTTCGTCCGCTTCCTCCGCAAAAGGCAATTCTCTTTGACTTTTGCCGCAAACTCTCTTGCCGTTCATCACCACAATTCTTCCCGGTATTCCAACAACCGTCGCATAAGGCGGCACTTCTTTAAGCACAACGGAGCCTGCGCCTATTTTTGCGAAATCCCCCACCTTAAACGAACCAAGCACCTTTGCGCCCGTCGCTACCACCACATTGTTTCCGATGGTGGGATGGCGTTTCCCCGCTTCTTTTCCCGTACCCCCAAGTGTTACTCCTTGATAAAGGGTAACGTTGTCGCCGATTTCAGCCGTCTCGCCTATAACTATCCCCGTACCGTGGTCGATAAAGAGACCCTCGCCAATTTTTGCGCCGGGATGAATTTCTATCCCCGTAAAAAATTTCGATACGCTTGAAACCATTCGGGAAAGCACGATAAATCCCCGCTCATATAAAGCGTGGGCGATCCTGTGCATCCATATAGCGTGCAGTCCCGAATAGCAGACCACGACTTCAACAACGCTTTTTGCCGCCGGATCCCTTTCAAACACAACCCTGACGTCTTTTCTAAATCTATCAAACAAAGTTTATCTTCCTTCTTGGGCTCTGCCCAAACCCGCCAAAGGAGCTTCGCCCCTCTGGACTTCCGATTAAAAAATCAAATAACAATTCTTCCCATTCAACGCTTATCCCGTTATCCATAGTTACTATTCACGGGTAAACTTTGCTCTCCTATAAAAAGTATGCGCCCGAGGCAACGTTGCCACCTCTCCGCCCTTCGGGCACCTCCCCTTTCAGGGGAGGCTCTCTTGTTTTGCTGTAGTGCCTTCCCTGAAAGGGGAGGGGGAC
>JAGBMX010000009.1 GCA_017634675.1 Selenomonadaceae bacterium
AGAAAGAGAAAGAGAAAATAAAGAAGCAAAAAAAAGACAAAGAGAAAGAAAAAACTTTAACAAATTTTTTTAAAATGCCTTAATTAAAATGCCTTAATTCAAGTTTTTTCTTCGCCAGAAGAAAAAACTACATACGTCAGCATTTCAACAAGACGTCCGTGAGGCGGGAGATTTAAACTCCCGCCTCTCTTCCGATATAGACCCCCACCTAAGAGGTGGGGGACATCTAGTCTTGTTATAAGTTCCCTACAATAAACCCTCTATGCTTGACAATCGCAAACGGCTTTGATATGGTGTGGTGAAACAATGCTTTTAAGGAGGCGCTTTTATGCAATCTACTCCTCATGCAAATCGGCTGCAAATAGGACTGTTCGGCGCAAGAAATACAGGGAAATCTTCTCTTTTGAACTCTATCGTAAGAGAAAATATTGCCACAGTTTCAAATATCCCCGGCACTACCACCGACCCCGTAAAAAAAGCCGCGGAACTCCCGAATCTGGGAGCCGTTCTTTTTTGGGATACGGCGGGATTTGACGACGAAGGGACTTTGGGCGCTTTGAGAGTTGAAAAAACTGCCGATGCGGCAAAATCCATCGACATATCCCTTGTGTTTTTCGATGAAAACAGTTTCGAAAATACGGTCGATTTTTTACCGAAACTAAAAAATTCGAAAAAAATTGCCGTCATAAACAAAATAGACGAGAGAAAAGACGGCGGTAAGGCTCTTGCGGCGAAAATCATCGAAAAAACGGGGCTTAATCCAATATTCGTCAGCGCAAGAACCAAAGAGGGAATAGACAAGCTGCTTGAGGAAATGCTTAGGCTTATGCCCGAGGATTTCGAAAGAGCAAGCATAACTGGAAATTTGGTAAAGGAAAACGACGCCGTGCTCTTGGTAATGCCGCAAGACAAAGCTGCGCCTAAAGGCAGGCTCATTCTTCCGCAGGTTCAGACCATAAGGGACATTCTGGATAAAGGCGCCGTTTCTATGTGCGTCACGGCGGAAAGATTAGAGGGAGCGTTAAAAATTTTAAAAAATCCGCCTAATCTTATTATTACCGATTCTCAGGTTTTCAAAAAAGTAGCGGAATTAAAGCCCAAAGAAACTCCTTTAACCTCCTTTTCCATACTTTTCGGAAATTACAAGGGGGATATAGGGTATTTTGTCGAATCGGCGAAAAAAATGCTTGAATTAAAAAAAGACGCGAGAATTCTGATTGCCGAAGCCTGCGCGCACCGTCCTTTGGAAGAAGATATAGGACAGGTAAAGATTCCGAAGCTTTTGAGAAAGAAGTTGGGCGAAGAAATAAAAATAGAATTTGTCAGCGGAAGGGATTTTCCCAACGATTTAAAGGGCTACGACCTTATAATCCACTGCGGCGCTTGTATGTTCAACCGTCGCTATGTGCTCTCAAGAGTACAGGCGGCAAGGGCGGCAAATATACCAATGACAAACTACGGCGTGGCTATAGCCGCCCTTAGCGGGATATTAGACAAAGTTACGATACCGAAGTTTTAAGCAGTTTTTCTTTCAACTCATAATATCCGGTGGAATAAAACGGCTTTCCTTGGCTTTCCATAAAATCATTGCCAAAGCTTTTACGGCTTAACTTTATTATTGGAGGAGACTGAATCCGTTTCGCTACGGAAAGGCCTTGAAATTGATTCCACCAACGCTCCAAATCCTCCGTAAATTCTGCGTTTGTTTTGAAAAGCTCCCCAACAAGCCCTTTTTGACAACCGATATGTTCTTCTAGCGTATTGTCCTTGTACCATTTAAGAATTTCTTCGGGTGAAATTTTCGGCGTTCTTTCAACAAAAGCTTTGAAAAGATAATCATGATACGGATAAAAGAGGGGATCGCCTTTGCCTTCTTCGGCGTTTTGCGCGGCGGATAATTCGGCGCTCGGCACAATATCTATTATGCCCTGCGGAATAACCTCTCTTTTGTACACTTCCCTGTTAAGGTAATATGCAAGCTCGTATACTTGATGTTTCCACAAATCGGCGATTGCCGCCAAGAATCCCGCGCTGTCGCCGTAAAGCGTGGCGTACCCCGCCGCGCACTCCGTTTTATTGCCGTTGCATGTGAATGCGGCGGCTTTTCTTTCGCCGTTTTTATGGGAAAACGCGGAAGAAAGCGCCGCAAGAAGCCTTGCGCCCCTGTCTCTTGCCTGAATGTTTTCTGCGTCTAAAGATGAAAGCTCAAGATTATACTTTTCTCCATCTTTTATAAAAGTAATCGGCGTACCGTTTATTTCCTTTACCGTTAAATTTACGCTTTCTTCTATGGGGCAAACGGCGTAATTTGCCCCGAGGTTCTTCGCCAAAGTTTCGGCTAAATTCTTTGTGGCTGTGGAATTGTATCTGCTGGGCATATTTACCAAAAGTATGTCCCCGGGCGGCAAAATACTTCCGTAAAGGGCAGCGGAAACAGCCGAATCAATCCCGCCGGAAACTCCTATTACAACTCTTTCTATTCCTACGGTCTTCATAAAGTACTTTATACCGATTTTAACGGCGCTGTAAATGTCCCCTATTTCCGAACTCTCTCTATATTCAACTCGTGAAGGCGCGTCGGTGTCGTAAATTTTCATATCCGCCCCGCAGTCGGAAAGCGACAGCCCTAATGTCCCGTCGGGATTGAAAACGGCGCTTCTGCCGGTATATGCGTATATGTTTTTGTTGTAATTCTCACTTGATATTTTATTTATGTAAACGATGGGTTTTTCAAATATTTTTGCCATCGACGAAAGCTTTGCCTTTCGCTCGTTGAAAAGATCTGGTTGAAAGGGCTTGAATTCCGAAAAGACGTAAAAATCGGCTTTTTTATACTTTGGACGATAATTTTCGTCAATATAGCTTATACGAAAAATTTTATCTTTTACTTTTCCGTAAAAACTTTCAAAAATTACTTTTATATCTCCCGCTTCCTCAAGGATTTTATCCTTAGCAATGCCTATTTCCTCGTCAAAAGAGCGCGTTATCCACTCGTCCCCAAGATAAAATCCCGTAAGGGCAAAATACGGCAATACAAAAAAATCTGCGCCGGCAGTTTTTGCCTCTCTTACCATTTTTAAAATATGCTCCAGATTGGCGCGTATGTCTTTCGGCAACGTTTCCACTTGAGCTACGGCAATTTTCATGTAAAATCCCCCTTTTTTGTTTCAGATTATCACATATTTATGAAATTTTTTTAATAAGCAGGAATTTTATCAGATTTGCAGAAATATTCCCGAGGATTTGTTATTGTAGGAGATGTTTGCCATGAAGCATTTTAAAATCTTGCCTGTTACGCTTTTTATGCTGATGATTTTCGTTTCGTCGGGATTTGCGGCGCATACCGCAAAAAGTCAAGGTTTTTCTCTAACCGTACCGGACGACATATATCCTCTTTTAAAAATCGAAACCTCAAATGATCCAAACAGCATTTTCAGAGTATCTGAATTAGGCTCCGTAAAAGCCGCAAAAAAACTCGGAGAAAACGCCGACGGCGCAGGTTTTCTCTTTAGTGTATCAAAAATTTCAAAGGATCGCTTGCATAAAATCCTACAGGGGGACGCTTCCGGCATAGAACTCTTTGCTACAGACGACAATGGCGGTTATTATATATACAATCATCCTACCGATGTGCGTTATGTCCGAGAAAACAACGCGTTAATGAAAAAGGACCAGCCTGTTTGGAACAAGGTAAACGACTGGGCGTATACCAAAGTACGGAAAAATTTTGCCAAAAAGAACAAGCTTAGACCTCTTACAGCAAATAATACGGATATAGGCATAGCCGTCGCAAGGGTTTTATACGACCAAAAATTAAAATATACTTTAACTGCCACAGGCGCGGGAACGCTGACTTCAAACGGAGTCGATCCCGAAAAATACTTAAATGATTTGCTGTATGACGCTAAGTTTTATTATTCTCACGATCCGGTTCCAGACGGCGAATATATCGGATTGTATTTCCCTGATGAAAAGACAATGTATAAATTCTATAAGGGAAAGCAAAACTATGTGACAAGAGAATCTGAAAATATTCCTACTATGGTGTATAAAGGCGAGCTTCAAAACGCCGGCAGCGCTTCCGTTAATATTGCAAGACTCTACCAAGCCATGGCGGAAAAGGCGGGAAAAACCATTACGGCAAGCGGAGATTCTTATATAGGTTCCTACCACGAAATCATAGTCGGTCGCGGATATATAGACATAGTAAAGAAAGGCAAGATTTATAAAATCAACATTAAATGGGGCGAGAGCGCATTTGCCACAAGTCTTTGGAATATGACCGCCAAATTTGAAAAAGGCGCTCTTGTTTATAATGATTGCAAATACAGAAGTATAGAAATTAATCAAAGAGGCACGGTTAGGACAAAACGGAGCTATAACAACGGCAAAGGACGCTTTGTGACGCTTACCACGGGAGAGCTTCTCTGGGAAGACAATGCCGGCAAAAACAGCGAATACAGTGTTTTTGTAAAAAATTAAGGAAATACTGATTAAATGAGTTTTAGATATTTTTGAGAGATTTTTTCGTCAGGCAAGGAAAAAGGCTTGAAGACGTAGCAGAGCTACGTCAAGAGACTTTTGACGCAGCATGACGGAAAAAGATCCAAAAAGAGCAAAAGGAATTAATCAGTATTTCCTTAATCGGATAAGTGTGAGAAAGGAGAATTTTTTTGAAATATATAAGCACGAGGGGCAACGGTGAAAGGATAGAGTCTGCGGAGGCGATTTTGAAAGGTATAGCCGATGACGGCGGCTTATTTGTACCGGAAGAAATACCGAAAATCACCCTTAACTTTATAGGCGAATTAACGAAGCTATCCTATGAAGAACGGGCTAAACGGATTTTATCGCTGTTTTTGACGGATTACAATGAAGAAGAGCTTGATATATGCGTAAAGAAAGCGTACGGCGGGGATAAGTTCGACGATGTTCAAAAGGCGCCGCTCAGGACGCTTTCGGACGGTTCCGTTTTGGAACTGTGGCACGGGCCTACGAGCGCTTTTAAGGACATGGCGTTGCAGCTTTTGCCGGAACTCATGAGCGCGGCTTTAAAGAAAACCGGGGAGAAAAGCGAGATTTTGATACTGACGGCAACCTCGGGAGACACGGGCAAGGCAGCCTTGGAAGGTTTTAAGGATGTAGATGGCATAAAAATGGCGGTGTTTTACCCTCAAGGCGGGGTCAGCCGTATGCAGCGATTGCAAATGGCGACGCAAGAAGGGGGAAACGTTAAGGTTATCGCCGTAAAAGGCAACTTCGACGATGCTCAAACGGGCGTGAAAAATATTTTTGGGGATACGGAATTTAAATCGAAACTTGCGGATAAAAAAGTGAAACTGTCTTCCGCAAATTCTATCAACTGGGGACGGCTTGCGCCGCAGATTGTCTATTACTTCAGCGCATACGCGGATTTAACTCTGGCAAATAGAATAAACTTAGGCGACAAGGTTGATTTTTCCGTGCCGACGGGGAATTTCGGCGATATTTTGGCGGCGTATTACGGAAAATTAATGGGGCTTCCCATAGGCAAACTTATCTGCGCCTCAAACGCCAACAATGTGTTGACGGATTTTTTGAAGACGGGCGTATACGATAAAAACCGAGAGTTCTACAAAACCATCACTCCTTCGATGGATATTTTAATCTCAAGCAATTTGGAGCGGCTCTTATATCACGTTACAAACGACCCATCCAAGGTCAAGGGTTGGATGGATGAATTAAAGGCGGCGGGACGTTATGACGTGGGGAAAGAGGTTCTGTCAAAGTTACAGGAAATCTTTTGGGCGGACTACACCGACGACGCAGGGACGAAAGACATGATAAACGCCGTTTACAAAGCCGAAAACATAGTAATAGATCCTCATACGGCGGTGGCGTTTAAAGCGGCCGACGTATACAAAAAATCCGGCGGTAAAAACGAAATCGTTGTGGTATCTACGGCAAGCCCTTATAAATTCGGCGCAAGTGTGCTAGGCGCCGTTGGGGTTGCCGCAAAAGATGCGGATGATTTTGAAATGCTGGAAATCTTGCGGGAAAAAAGCAAATTGCCCGTTCCAAAAGGACTTGCCAAGTTAAAAGATGCGCCGATTCTTCATAACGACGTGGTTGAAAAGGAAAAAATGAAAGCCGCCGTTTTTGATTTTGTATAGTTTATCATCTATTGAGGAAATACCGATTAAATGAGTTTTCGGTATTTCCTCGAAATTTTGCTTGCGTAAATGTCGGCGATGAGGAAAATTTATTTCTTAAGGGAACCTCTAAAAACTCAAATTTGATATATTTTTTTAATTTAAAAGCAAAAATTAAAAATTGGCTCCAGTCCAGTTATTAAAGTTCTTTTTTCTTCTTTTTGGTTCTTTTTCTTCTTTTTTCTTACAAGAAAAAAGAAGAAAAAGAACGGTTTTTAGAAATGCCCTTAAGCAGAAGGATATGGGCGCATAATGAAAAATGTTTCTTACAATTGCGTAGATTTAATAAAATATTTGATGGTTGTTTTGGTTATTGCAAATCATACCGATCCGTTTGCAAATATTTCAAGCGTAGGCAGCTTTTTGACGGTTTATGTGTTTACAAGAGTTGCCGTGCCGTATTTCTACGTTATATCAGGCTACTTCCTTTTTAGGAAAATGCAAGAAGACAATATAGATTTTGCCAAAATCAAAAAATATTTGCTTCGAATTTTTAAAATTTACGCCGTCTGGTATTTGATTTATCTTCCGTGGAAATTGCTCCCTACCCTTCAAAATAACTTAACGCCGGTTTTAATGACAGAAGTTACAGATTTTTTAAGGGGAAATTTTTACCATTTATATTTTTTGCACGTTTTAATAATATCTATCCTTCTTGTAGCATTGCTCCTGTATATGAAGATTGGCGTTAATAAAATTTTAGTTATAGCTGCCTTGTTTTATGTTTTCGGACTTTTCTACTCATCGTATAACGGTCTTTTCGAAATAATATTTCCAAGTGGCACTGCCTTTAACGAAACATTCTATTCCGTAATGAATTGTTATCCTTATTTAGCCAACGCTTTTATCTATGTGGCTTTAGGCGCAGGCATCGCCTTTAGGGGCTGGCACATAGAAAATAAATATATAATTATAGGACTCGTTTTATCGTGGTCTTTGGTTATTTGCGAAGGGTATTTTACAAAATATGTCGTAAATTGGCTCGTGTACGCCGAATGTTATGTTATGCTGCCTGCGGCGGTATTTCTTACGGCGTTACTGTCCTTTAAAATTCCTCTGCCGGATAAACCTCTCTGGATCTGTTTGAGAAAGATGATTATGTATATGTATCTGGTTCATCTTTTTTTGCTGTGGTCGCTCTTTGAAATGGGCGTAATAGCGGATGCCAAAGGTTTAAAAACATTTATCGTCACTTTGCTGGGTTCTACTGTTATTTCCTATTTGCTCGTAAGGAAATACTGATTGATGTTTAACAATTATATTTATTTTTTTTATGAGAAGTTTTATAATATGTAAAAAGTTAATTCTTTTTTCTCTCTCTTTTGTCAAATGAGAAAGAAAAAGCATTAATTAGCTTTATTTAAAAAGCAAAAGGAGGAATTATATGTTTACTTTTTTATTGGCGCTCTGTACGCTGATAGTTGGGTATATGGTCTACGGAAAGATCGTGGACACATATTTTGGAACTTCGAATAAGCCTACGCCGGCTGTGGTGCATAACGACGGCGTGGACTATATTCCGCTCCCCACTTGGAAGGTATTTTTGATACAACTCTTGAATATCGCAGGTTTAGGTCCGATATTCGGAGCGTTGGCGGGGGCTATGTGGGGGCCGTGCGTGTATTTCTGGATTGTTTTCGGTACAATTTTTGCCGGCGGCGTACACGATTATCTTTCGGGTATGATTTCCATTAGGGAAGACGGCAAAAGTATTTCGGAAGTTGTGGGCAACCACCTAGGAAACACCATGCTGCTGATTATGAGAGTGTTCTCCGTGGTGCTTTTGGTGCTTGTAGGTACCGTGTTTATGACGGGACCTGCGGGACTTTTGGCGAAACTTTTGGGAATTGCCGTAACTTATGTGCTCCCATGCGTGTTGCTTTATTATTTTCTTGCGACGCTCCTTCCCATTGATACATTAATAGCGCGTTTCTATCCGCTGTTTGGCGTCTGCCTTATCGTTATGGCTGTGGGAATTATGGGCGGTATGCTTATGGGCGTAGGCGGTCACATCATGCCAGAAATGCAGCTTGCCAATTTGCACCCCAAAGGCGATGCAATGCCGATTTGGCCTCTTATGTTCATAACGGTGGCCTGCGGCGCAATTTCAGGATTCCACTCCACTCAGTCGCCTATCATGGCTCGTTGTTTGAAAGATGAAAAATTAGGTCGTCCCGTGTTTTACGGCGCAATGGTGGCTGAAGGCATCATCGCCCTTATTTGGGCAGCAGCGGGCGTTACTTTCTACGACGGCACCGGCGGACTTGCGGCAGCTCTTGCGGCGGGCGGTCCCGGAACCGTGGTTTACGATATTTGCGTAGGATTTTTGGGAGGCAGCGGAATCGGCGGATATATCGGCGCTACTCTTGCTATGCTCGGCGTTATAGCTTGCCCCATAACATCAGGCGATACGGCTTTTCGTTCCGCAAGACTTACCCTTGCGGATTGGATCGGCATGGCGCAGACAACGGCTAAAAATCGCCTTATGCTGGCGGTTCCCCTTTTGGCAATCGGCGGTATTCTCTCCCAGATGAATTTTGACATTATTTGGCGTTATTTCTCTTGGTCGAACCAAACTCTTGCCATGATAGTTCTTTGGACGGGCGCGGTATATCTTTATCGCACGAAACCCGGCAGCAAGTTCTATCTTGCGGCGGCTATTCCGGCAACTTTTATGGCAGCCGTGACTTTTACCTACATATTGCAGGCTAAAGAAGGACTGCAACTTCCGGTAAGCGTAAGCTATCCTTGCGGAATAATCTTTGCCGTTATATGCGTAGCGCTGTTCCTCCGCGTTACTGTATTGCGAAAGAATTAAAATACCAAAACTTAGCGCCCTCTGCGAACAAATCGTAGAGGGCGCTTTTTTGCCTTGATTTACCTATAAACCTATAGTATAATCGGTAAAAGAAAGGCGGGATTATTATGGTGTCTACAAAAGGAAGGTACGCTCTTAGGGTTATGATTGATCTTGCGCAAAACGGCGGCGATAAATATATTCCCTTAAAAGATATCGCAGAAAGGCAAGAGATTTCAAAGAAATATTTGGAAATAATTGCAAAAGAGATGGTCGTCGGAGGACTAATCGTAGGCGCAAGCGGCAAAGGCGGAGGATATAAGCTTTGCAGAGATCCCAAAGATTACAGCGTGGGGGAAATTTTGCATTTAATGGAAGGCACGCTCTCTCCTGTTGCTTGCGTTGCCGCCAATGACAATGATTGCCCCAGAAAAGGATTTTGCAAGACTCTGCCCATGTGGATTGAATACGACAATATGTCCAGAGAATTTTTTTACGGGAAAAAATTGAGCGATCTGCTGTGATATTTGCAAGAAAGGATTTTTATGAAAAATTTTTTTGTTTTATTTTTCGGACTTTGGATTACGGTTGAATTTTTTTTCGCGCCGAAAATCGAAGCGGAAATTAAAGACGATTATACCCTTGAGAAGGTTTTAGTATATAGCAGGCATAATATTCGCTCACCCCTTAATACTGCGCCGGGTTCGACTTTGTTTGAAATTACGCCGCACAGTTGGTTTAAATGGACGGATAAATCCGGCGAACTTTCCTCAAGAGGCGGAGAACTTGAAACCTTGTTGGGGCAGTATTTTCGCAAATGGCTTGAAAGCGAAAAATTAATCCCCGAAAATTACATTCCAAAAGATGGAGAAACCCGGTTTTACGCCAATTCGGTACAACGCACGAGAGCCACGACCAGGTATTTTTCCGCGGGAATGTTGCCCGTTGCAAACACAGAAGTAGAATGGCATATTGTTCCTCCACACGAACAGGATCCGGTGTTTGTCTTTGATTTAAGGCCTTTCCCCAAAACAAATTCCTTTAAAGCCAAAGTGGCTAAGGAACTGCAAAGATTAGGCGGTCAAGAGGGGCTTAGTCGGAGCGTTTATAAAGAGGTTTCTCTTATAGAAAAAGTTCTGGATTTTAAAAATTCGCCCTATGCAAAGAAGAATAAAATCCAATCTTTCCATAAAAAAGGTGAGGCGGATTTTACGGTGAGTGTTGGCGAAGATTTGCATCTTGGCGGCGCAATACGACCCGCCATGTCTGCGGCGGACGCTCTTATCCTTCAATATTACGAAGAACCTGACCCTGTAAAGGCGGCTTTCGGACATGATCTTAGCTATGAAGAATGGAAAGGACTCGGGCGATTGCATAGTTTGGGGCTTTATACTATTTTTCATATGCCGTCCATCAGTTCCGGCGCCATAAAACCAATGCTTAAGACAATACATGAGGAATTACTTCTCCCAAAAAGGAAATTCACATTTTTATGCGGACACGACATCGCCATTGTCGCTGCGCTTTCAGCATTAGGCGTTGAAGATTACGAATTGCCCGAATCCATCGAACCGCTTACCCCCGTTGGCGTAAAATTTATCATAGAAAAAAGGCGCGGCAAGGACAACAAAGAATATGCTGCATTGAAACTGATGTATCTAAGCACCGGACAAATAAGAAACCGTGAAATCTTATCCTTAAAAAATCCGCCAAAAACGATTTCACTTAAATTAAAGGGGTTAAAAGCGAATAAAGACGGTTTGTACCTGTTTGACGATATAACCGAAAGGCTTTCAAGCATTGCCAAACAGTAATAAATAAAGGAAAAAGACGGCTCTGCGCCGCCTTTTTCCTTTATTTTTATTCTATATTGGAAATCCCCACATTGCCCGCAACCCCCAAATCTCCTTCGAAAGAAACATCCATATTTGTTTCTTGCTTTGGCATTTCTATGAGGTCTACGCTGTAATCCTTCGGAGTGTTTTCATAATCTCTTTCAACATCGTTTGCTCTTGAAATCTCTGCGTCTTCTTTGTCGTCTTTTTCGCTTCTTCTCGCTTTTTCGAGAGTCGCCGCCATTTTCGCCATTTCGTACAGTTCGTGGTTAAACTCCATCAATTCCTTTTCGTCTGCGGGAGATACTTTTCTCCCGTGCATTATGCGGGAAGCCGTTTTCATGGTGCGCGACATTTTTGCGTTCGCTTTCGCCATAGCGTCGCTTGTCTGGCGGTTTTGCGCCGCCATCTCCGCCATCGTGTTTTTCATGGCGATAATTTTTCGCCTGCTTGTTATCTCCTTATCCGAGGCGAGAAGCTGATTTTTTACATCGTCCGACAGTTCCACCCGTTTCCCTTCCACATCTAAAAAGCCTTGTTTCACGGCTCGATGTAGCATAGCGGAATTTGAAAAACCGATGCGAAAACGATTTTCCCCCATTTTCGTCAGTGAAAATTCAATGTTTGGCTGTTTCTCGCTTTTTTGCAGTTCCATTCCCTCTTTTGAAATCGAAACCGAATCCTTCGCGTCTTTCGATAATATTCCTTGCGTTCTGGTAAATTCCGCAGCCGCTTTGGCGTTTCCCTTTTCGATATACACCCCGTCTTTTTTTATGCGTTCGTTTAAGGCTTTTGCCGTTGGCATCGCAGAGTAAGCGTTAAGTTCGTCTTTTGTCATATTTTGCAAAATATACATAGCGTCGTCCTCCTTGACTTAAGGAAATACTGATTATTTCCTTAAACTTATCCACAAAAGGCGGCTCCGTGCCGCCTTTTTTTACGCTGTTTTTTGATATAACCTCTTTGCGTTGCCAGTTGTAATTTCCGCAACTTCCTCAACGGACGCGTTCCAAATTTCCGCCAATTTTGCGGCTATATGGGGAATATTTGCCGGTTCGTTGCGCTTTCCGCGCATGGGCGCAGGGGATAAATAGGGAGAGTCCGTTTCCAAAAGCACTCTGTCTTTGGGAGATTTTGCCAAAATTTCCGGAAGTTTTGCGGCGTTTTTAAAGGTTAAGGGACCGTCAACCCCTATATAGAAGTCCATCTTAAAGAGTTCCGCCGCCATCTCGTAACTTCCCGAAAAACAGTGGCATACGCCTAAAACGCCTTTGCCCTCGGTTTTTAGAATTTTAAGGGTATCTCCGTGAGCGTCCCTGTCGTGCACGCAGACTGGCAGGTTTAATTCCTTCGCCAATCGCAACTGTTCGATGAAAATTTTCCGTTGCAACTCTTTTTTTTCTTCGTCTTTTTCCCAATAATAATCAAGTCCGATTTCGCCTATGCCGACTACTTTTTCCGACTTTGCCAATTCGTACAATTTTTCTGCGGAATTTTTGTCCCACTCGGCCGCAGTTTCGGGGTGAACGCCCACAGCCGCGAAAATCCCCGAATATTCCTCGGCAAGCCTGAGGGAGGCGGCGGAATTTTCCACCGTGTCCCCCATTGTTATGATTTTCGTAACGCCAACGGATTTTGCCCTCTCTAAAGTTTCGATCAAGTCCTCGTTATAAGCCTCGTCCGTCAAATGGGCGTGAGTATCGACAAATTCCATCACCGAACCTCGCTTTTAACGGGCGTATTTTTAACGTCAATCCTCGGGAAAAGCTGTTTTGCCTCCCCTACCTCGTGAGCGTCCTCTATGCCTTGGAAATTCTCTGCATCGACAAGTCTGGCGTCTTTGAAATTCTCCTTTAACGCAAGCTGATTCCAAATGTTTTCCGCTGTTTGCGGCATATACGGCTCTATCAATATGGCGATAATCCTTAAACTCGCCGCCAAATTATAAAGTGTCGCCGAAAGCTCTTCTTTCTTTGTTTCGTCCTTTGCAAGCGCCCAAGGCGCGGTTTCGTCTATGTATTTATTTGAGCGCGAAACAAATCCCCATACTTTTTTAACGGCTTCCGATATTTCCATGCGTTCCATGGCGTTCTTATAAAACTCAACCGTCGTTTTGGCGTCCTCCATGAGCAACCTATCGGCGTCTCTTGTGACTTTGGGGATATATATTTTTTTGCTCCCGAATTTGCCTATCATGTTTAAGGTTCTGTGCAAGAGATTGCCCAAATCATTAGCCAAATCCGAATTTATGCGGCCGATAAGCGCATCCCTTGAGAAATTACCGTCGGAACCAAGCTGAATCTCACGCAACAGAAAATAGCGTATAGCGTCTGCACCAAATTCGTCTATCAAAAGCATGGGGTCTACCACGTTGCCTTTGGACTTGCTCATCTTGTCGCCGCTTACCACGAGCCAGCCATGCCCGTAAATCTGTTTGGGCAATGGCAGATCCAAAGCCATCAGGATAGCGGGCCAAATTATGGAATGGAACCTCACTATCTCCTTACCCACCAAATGTATATCCGCCGGCCAGAATTTATTAAACTTTTCCGCATCGTCCAAAAATCCAATAGGCGTGATATAATTCGTCAACGCGTCGAACCACACATATATAACGTGCTTTTCGTCAATAGGCACGGGTATTCCCCAATCGAAGGAAGTCCTTGAGATACAGAGATCCTCAAGCCCTTGTTTGATAAAGTTTATCATCTCATTCTTCCTTGAAGTGGGAACGATAAACTCCGGATGATTTTCGATATGCTCCAAAATCCTGTCCGCATAATTTGAAAGCTTGAAGAAATACGCCTCCTCCGCAACCTCCTTAACAGGCCGTCCGCAGTCCGGGCAGCAGCCGTCTTTTAACTGATGCTCCGTCCAATAGCTTTCGCAAGGCGTGCAGTAAAGTCCCTTATACTCTCCCTTATAAATATCTCCCTTATCGTAAATCCTGCGAAAAACTTCCTGCACTACCTTATGATGTCTTTCATCCGTCGTACGCAGAAAATCGTCGTTGGAAATCTTCAGCCGCTCCCACAGCTTTTGAAATCCCGCCACAATACCATCCACATATTCTTTCGGCGTGACTCCCGCCGCTTTTGCCGTATCTTCAATCTTCTGCCCATGCTCATCAGACCCCGTAAGGAAAAACACGTCTTCCCCCAAAAGCCTATGAAATCTCGCCGCCGCATCCGCCACCGTGGTGCAATAAGCGTGTCCGATATGCAGCTTTGCGCTCGGATAATATATTGGCGTTGTTATGTAAAATTTGCTCATTTTTCCTCCTTTTTGGGGCGCTGCCCCAACAGTCAGCGTCAACCAATCACGCTTCGCCTTCGGCTTGCGTTCTTGGGACGCTTTTGCATGGGAAGCATTCGCGACGCTAAAGCGTCGATGCTTCTCCAAAACCCCGGCAGGGCGCTGCCCTGCACCCGCCAAAGGGCATTCGCCCTCTGGACTCCCGGGTACGTTACTTGTTAGTTTTGTTCTAATAATCTATTGTATACTTCTCTGCGGCTTATATTTAATTTTTTCGCCACTTCCCGCATAGCTTCTTTTTTAGTCAAACCCTTCTTTAATTCTTCCTCGTACAATTCCTTTAAATCAAAGGTTTCAGCTGGCTCAATCGGCGTTTCTCCGCCTTCGACCACAATCACAAATTCGCCTTTCGGCTCGTTTTCCTCGTAAAACTTAAAAAGTTCGCCCAAGGTCTCCCGCTTAAACTCCTCAAAAGTCTTTGTAAGTTCCCTTGCGATAACGGCTCTGCGGTTTTCGCCGAAAGTCTCGCTTAAACTTTTTAAAGTTTTAACTATATCATGGGGAGCGGCGTAAAATATAAGGGTTTCCGCTCGTCCTTTCAACGACTCCAAACGTTCGGCGCAGTTCTTACGGGTTTTCGGTAAAAATCCTGCAAAAGTAAATTCCCTTGCGTCAAGTCCCGAAGCGATTAACGCCGAAAGCGCCGCATTTGCCCCGGGAACGGGCGTTACTTTTATATTGTTTGCTATCGCCGCCCTCACCAGCTCCGCTCCGGGGTCGGATATACAGGGAAGCCCTGCGTCGGACACCAAAGCTAAATCTTTGCCTTCAAGCAAATGGGTTATCAGTCGCCCCTCCGCCTCCCTTTTATTGTGTTCGTGATACGGCGTAAGCTCGGTATGAATATCAAATTTGCTCAAAAGTTTCTTCGTATGTCTGGTATCTTCTGCGGCAATCAAGGGGACTTCCTTCAAAATTCTAAGCGCCCTAAGGGTAATGTCTTCCAGATTGCCGATTGGAGTCGCCACAAGGTACAATTCGCCCGACGTTCTTTCGTCAGTCATTGTACTGCCACCCGTATCCGCCGTTGTTTCCTTCCCCGCGCCTTTCTTTTCTCCCGTCGTTTCGGTATTCCCTAGGCTCTCTGTGCTCCCTGCGTTCCCTGGTCATCTGCATATTTTGTCTTTCGCTAAATTGTCGGCAACAGCTTCTGTCATGCTTTTCGCATACGTTATCTTTATCGTTTCTATTAAACCAATCGTTGTTTTTGCGGATTTCATCCGATTCAAAATCATGCGGCGCGGGACGTTCTTCAACCTTAGCTATAATATCGTCTTCGTTATCGTTCTCTAATATATCGTCCCACTGCAACACAACCGTCTTTCCGCTGTCCAAAAGTATTGTAGCCGTGCGTTTATTGGGATTAACCGAAATAACTTTTCCTTCTCCTTCTTCGGTCATAACCCTGCTGCCTTGCTCCGGCTCCTTTATCTCAACTCGCTTATGCTCCATTCCCTCGTAAGCGTACTGTTCATACTTCAAGCAACACATAAGCCGTCCGCATATTCCGGAAATTTTCGTTGGATTAAGGGATAAATTCTGATCCTTCGCCATTTTTATAGACACAGGCTCAAAATCCCCCAAAAACGCGGCGCAGCAGATAGGCCGCCCGCAAGCGCCTATGCCGCCTAATTGCCTCGCTTCATCCCGCACTCCTATTTGCCTTAGCTCTATCCTGGTACGGAAAATAGACGCCAAATCCTTTACCAACGCGCGAAAATCCACCCGTCCGTCCGCCGTGAAGTAAAAGATTATCTTGCTGAAATCAAAGGTACATTCGATATTCACCAGCTTCATCAAAAGCCCGTGTTTTTGAGTCATATCCTCAAAAACTCTGGCGGCCTCCTCCAAGCGCTCTTTGTTTTCCTCCAAAACAAAGCTGTCGTCCTCGGTAGCCTTTCGTTCTATCGGTCGATACGGGTGAGGCGGATCGGGAACTTCCCGCCTGTCTAAAACGACGATTCCGTACTCAAGCCCCCTAGCCGTTTCCACGATAACCCCATCGTCCTTTTTTACGTCTAAATCCATGGGATTAAAATAATATATTTTGCCCGCCTTTTTAAAGCGGATTCCAACAATTGTCTGCAACTATTTTTCCTCCATGATTCGTCGAAATTTTAACAGGTACCCTTCCATAAACAGCCTGAAATTCACATTCGCCGTCAATCGCTTCTCATACTCAAGCGTTAGCATTGATAACATTAGGGCGCGTTTTCTGTCATAAATGTTCAAAAAACTTGTCATATCTCTGCTGCTTGCAAGTTCTGCCGCTCCTTCGTAATAAAAGAGAATATCTCTTAACATAAGCAATACCGCGGCAAACCACTTTTGAAGGCGTTCCCTGTCAAATTCCGCCATTTCCTTAGATAGCGTCCAAATTCTCTCAAACCCAAGAGGTTTCTGTAAAAACTCGCGAACCTCCTTTTCTATCAATAACCCGTCGCCTTCGGCAAGCGCAATCGCTTGTTTCATGCTGCCAAAAGAGAGTCTTGCCGCCTCTTTCGCCGCTTCTTCCTCTATTCCCCTCTCTACCAACAATTTTTCTATTGTTTCAACCGGCAAAGCGGGGAAAGACACGGGCATGGAACGGGATAATACGGTCGGAAGTATCTTTGAACGCCTTGAAGCTATCAAAAAGAATTTAACGTCTCCCGTAGGCTCTTCCAAAGTCTTTAAAAGCCTGTTCGCCGCCGCCTCGTTCATAAAATCCGCGCCGTCTATAAGACAGACCCTAGACTTAGAGAGCAAGGGCAGTCTTGAAATATTGTTCAAAAGCTCCCCTATTTCTTCTATCCTGATAAGCGGCGAACTTTTCCCCTTAGCGGTCGGTTCAACGGCGTAAAAATCCGGATGATTCATGTCCATCAAAGCTTTGCAAGAAGGGCAATCGCAACCTTCTTCGCCCTCTTTAAGACACAAAATCATCCTCGATAGCTCCATGGCAACCATGCGCTTTCCGATTCCCTCGGGACCCGTAAAAAGCGCGGCGTGTGGCATATCCTCCCTTTTTACCATGCGTTTTAACCGTTCAAATTCCTTTTCAAACCCTACGACCTTAAATTTATGCGTTTCCATCACAAATACAAATCCAAAAGCATTCCGCGAATAGCGTCGTGGCTCGCTAATATCTCAAGTTTATCCGCTTGCCCCAAGCGGATTTTTTCCGCCATATCCTCTAGCTTCTTATCAATCTTCCTAACCGTGGTATACACCTTCTGCCGTCCCATTCTGTCCCAACCTGCGGAAGTGTTCATATCGTACATTTTTGAAACCGCTTCGCCCACAAAATTCTTTATAAGCGTGCGGTATTCCTTCAGCTCGTCGTAAGTAGGGGTTTGAGATAATCTCTCCCCCTGCTCGTCGATTTTCTTCATTAATTTTTCCAGTTCTTCCATGCTCATGCCTGACTCTTTGTCGGCAAGTTCCATGGAAAAATCGCTTTCAGCCCCATGCACAGCATTCACATGCCCCGGCATACGCATAACGGACGCCGATTGCCCCGAAAGCGACCCTATCTTCATTGCCATAAAATCACCCATTCGTTGGAGGTTTGTCTTATTTGTTATTTGCTACTTTCTTTCTCCTTCTCTTTTTTGAAAAAAAGAGAAGGAGAAAGAAAGTAGCAAAGAAAGAGGAAGAGAAAAAACTTTAATAATTGATTTTGTGGTTGATTGGTTGGGTTGATATCTAAAGTATACCGTTTAATTCTATCATAATTTTGTGTATTTTGGTAGAGCGAATTTTTTTTATTCAAAAAAACAACGCCTCCTTATGGAAGCGTTGCGTCGCCTTCTCACTTCGTTTTTAGCGTTGCTTGTCTTTTCTGGGCAGGTACTTCTGATCATCCTTCCCCTCAAGGTAAAGAAGCAAATCGTCGATATCGTCCCCACACCAGCCTTCTTCCCGAAGTGCGCGAATAAGCCTTGTAATCTCTTGCAGATTCATACTTTTACCCCATTTATGCGCTACGAACTGCGTTTAACCCTAGCAAAAACAATTCTAAAGTCTGCGGATTGGAATTTTGGTGTTTTAGATGGTAGAAAAGTTCTCCAACCGCTTGCTTCGCTTTATTTTCATCATATACCACAGCATTGGTTATACTACTGTCCACGGCGTTTAGTAATAATGAAAGAGCAAATTTTTCATTTATCCAAAGATCAAGACATTTATCGTTCCACTGAAAAGGTTTGCGTTTTATCCACCATGATGCTGCGTAAGCTCTAATCTTCATTTCGTTTATATCGTCACCATCACAATATAAACGTAAATGCGCCAAATCTGCAAGCATGTCCAAAACACAACAGAAAGACATATTCGTATTCACCGATAAAACACCTTTTAATCGGCGTTTAGCCAAAAATTTCTCAGCTTGTTCATGTAAAAATATACCAACATTTCTGATATAATTTTCACTAAATACTCTGAGCAACAGTTCCCTTATTTTCTCGTATTCGTCTAAATTGAGGTAAGCTCCATCCGTTACCAACTTAGAACCTCTTTTCCAAAATCCGAATTTAAAAATTCTTCATAAGATTTAAGAGATCTTTCCATTTCCTCTTCCGTTAAACCCTTAATTTTAAGTTTGTATGGCCATTTTTCCGCTTCGGCTATGGTTTCTTCAGAAAGACCGGCATACAGCATCTTCATAAACTCATCCATAAATTCTTGCTTCGATTCCACACCAATCCCTCCTGCCTCGCCCCGCATTCAATTGTCATTTCTCAACTTTCACACTCGCCCGCACTCTCCAGCCGCGAAGCGCGTCCTTGTCGATAAAATTCGCTTTATTATTTTCAACCGTTACGGTATACGGCACTTTTTCACTTCCCACATCTATAGACATATTCTCGCCCTTAAACGCGCCGTCTAACACCGTGTAATCTTCATCGTCCAAGAGGATATAACTCATTGTATATTCAATAACCCGCTGAAAATTATCCGTTTCGTTCTTGAAAAATCCGGTAATCGTCACCTTATCGCCGTCAAGCTTGACGTCCGTCGCTTCAAAGGACACATCGGCGTCTTCAAAATTCCCAAACAAGGGAATACCCGCCGCCTCGGCAGGGGCAACATTCACCATCACAAAGGAAAACACCGCAAGCAAAAACACACGGCTAACATTAAGCCACAACCTTTTCATAAAAAATCCTCCCTATTTACAAAACAGTAAAATAATAAGCGAAATAATCTACCCTGTATTATAAACTAAGGGTTTTTCCTTTGCAAGAAAATTTTGAAAAGCTCGCCGTAGTATCTATCTTTCACGGTCGTTTCATAAATTCGAAAATTTCCCTTTCAGAGAAAACCCCTCCGCCCTTCGGGCACCTCCCCTTTCAGGGGAGGCTCTCTGATTTTCACTTTTGCGGATGTGAAGTGGAAATTTCCCGTTCTAGTGCCTCCCCT
>JAGBMX010000010.1 GCA_017634675.1 Selenomonadaceae bacterium
GAGGGGGGCTAGTTTGAGGAAATATTGAAATTTTTTGGCTCAAAAGTCGCAATCCGAGTGCCTCCCTCCTAGAGGGAGGTGCCCGAAGGGCGGAGGGAGAGCCGTGAAGAGCACGATATTTATTGATTTGTCTACAGTCTGAGGCGGGAGTTACAAACTCCCGCCTTTTTTGTCGCTATTTCTTATTCCGCTCGCTCGCGCCTTCCGCATTTGGATCCACGGGGTCGCTTCGCATCTTGAAATCCTTGTCGTTGTCGATGAGGTTTAGCATCAGATCCGCAAAATATGGATCGAACTGGCTGCCCCGTCCTCTTTCGATTTCGGTGCGGACACGCTCCTGCTCCATAACGCCGCGGTAACTTCTGCGGCTCGTCATGGCGTCGTAAGCGTCAGCCACCGCGATAAGCCTGGCGTCTCTTGGAATGTCGTTGCCCGCTATGCCGTCGGGGTATCCCCTGCCGTCCCAACGCTCGTGATGGTACCTCGCTCCAATGGAGAGTTTCGGAAATTCCACGATAGGCTTTAATATCTCCGCTCCCATGGTGGTATGGGATTTTATTATGGCGTATTCCTCGTCGGTAAGTCTTGAGGTCTTGTTGATAATCGCCCCGGGTACGCCGATTTTCCCTATATCATGCAAGAGACCCATGCAGTAAAGTTCCTGCAACCGCTCTTGGCTTTCTCCCGCTTTTTCTCCCAACAATCTCGTATAATAAGCCACTCTCTGAGAATGTCCCTGAGTATATTTATCCTTTGCGTCTATGGTCTTTACAAGCGCCAACACCGTCTGATCGAAAAGTCTTATGCTTGCCGCCAACCGTTCTTCGGCGAGCCTTGTCTGGCGAACGACTTCCTTTCTTAAATTGCGCTTTAAGTATTCGTTCTGCAATACTCTTTTTGTGCGTTCCCTAAGCACCATAGGCGCAAACGGTTTTCTGACGAAATCCACGGCTCCCGCGTGAAATACCGAAGTTTCAAGCTCTACGTCTATTTCCCCCGTCATTATTATAACGGGTACGTTCCTCATCTCTTCCCTGCGGCGCATCTCGGCTAAAACTTCTATTCCGTCCATTCCGGGCATATTGAAGTCCAATAGCACCAAATCCACGCTGTTTTCCGCCAGGTACTTAAGCGCCGTTACCCCGGAACTTTTCTTCACAACTTTCGATTCGTTCCCTAATATCGACCCCACCATAAACAGGTTCACTTCGTCGTCATCAACCGCCAATATCACCGGTTGCTTCTTCTCTTCCATCTCTTATACCTCCTTATGATGAGAGTTGGGGTTTGTTTTATTGGTATTCGGGTTAAGTTTGTTCATCGTCGCTCATCATCCCACAATTTAACAATTGCAACAAATTTTTGTCAAAAGTGGCAATTTCAAAGCCATCTTTTTTATTGTAAGCGTACAAAACACAGTCTACAAAATCAAGATTTTTTTCGGCATAAGTGTCAATAGCTAATTTTAAAACATCGCTTTCCCCGCACTCAACCAATCCCACAAATTCTCTGATTTTATCGGAGAGAATTGGGCGCTCCATAGCATATACTTTGCGAAGCACATAAACAACCTCGGCTATTACCTCTAGTGTAACCCACACACTATCCATTTTTAAAAGCTGTTTCGATTTTTCGTACATAATTGGATTATCGTTGAGCAAATAGCGCAAAATCATATTTGTATCAAGCATTACCTTGACCATATTTTTCAACCACCGCCTGCTCCCAAGCCTTGCTTTCGAGTTCCATTATTTCATCAATGCTTCTGCCGTCTTTTATCGCATATTTGGCAAGCGATCCGCCCAACGCTTCGATTTTCTCGAGACGTTCTTCGTTATCTTTTTTTTTTGGTTCTATAATGTTATCCAAAATGGTTATAATAACCTGCTGGTTTTTTTTTAGCTTCAAATTTTCGAGGGCATGAAAAGCCACTCCGTCATAATAACCTTGCACTGCCAGCATATTACCCGCCTCACTTTTTTATTTTTGGCGATAATTTCACTAATCTTTATTATTCCACTCAACTTTTTAAAAATCCTTCTATCAATGAAAGATTTTTTGCAGGTAAAACAAAAACTTTGTCGAAAAGGAAAATTGAAAGATTATAGTAAAAGGGGCAATAAATATGAATTATACTCCCGTTAAATCAGGAAAAGTCCGTGAAATCTATGATGTAGGCGAAAGTCTTATACTGGTTGCGACGGATAGGATTTCGGCGTTTGACCGCATTTTGGACGCGCCCATTCCGGATAAGGGCAAGGTTTTGACCAAGATGAGCGAATTTTGGTTCAATCTTACAAAGGATATTGTGAAAAATCACTTGATTTCGACCGATACCAAGGATATGCCCGAGTTTTTCCGCACGGCGGAATTTGAGGGCAGAAGCAGTATGGTGAAAAAGTTAAAGATGATTCCCATGGAATGTATAGTGAGGGGTTATTTAACAGGCAGCGGACTTCAATCTTACAAAGAAACGGGCAAAGTCTGCGGCATAGAGCTAAGAAAAGGCTTAACGGAAGCGTCGAAGCTCCCCGAACCCATCTTTACGCCGTCCACAAAGGCGGAGATTGGGGATCACGACGAAAACGTCTCCGTTGAAGTCGGCGCCAAGGTTATCGAAAAGGAGTTCCCCGGCAGAGGCGAGGAGCTTGCGAAGAAAGTGCAAGAGCTCACTTTAAGAATATACAAAAAATGCGCGGACTACGCCAAGGAGCGGGGCATCATTATAGCGGATACGAAGCTGGAATTCGGAGTTGACGAAACAGGCGAAGTGGTGCTGGGCGACGAGGTTTTGACCCCGGATTCGTCCCGTTTCTGGAAAGCCGCCGATTATAAAGAAGGCGTTGTTCAGGCTTCCTACGATAAACAAAAGGTGCGGGATTACCTAAAAGCGCACGAAGGAAACTTCAATTTGCCCCAAAACGTGATTGAAGACACGGCTAAGACTTACAAAGAAGCGTATAAGTTGTTGACGGGCAAAAACTTTTAAATTAGAGTTTATTAAAGTTTTTTCTCTTTCTCTTTTTCTTTCTTTGTTACTTTCTTTCTTTTTCTCCTTCTCTTTTTTACAAAAAAGAGAAAGAGAAAAAGAAAGAAAGTAAGCGCGTAAGCGCCACAATAAAAGCTAACAACGAAAAGGAGAGTTGAATGGAGACATTTTGCATAGCCGTTGGGATATTGGGGCTGATGTTCTTTGCGTACAGAGGTTGGTCGATTATACTTATCGCGCCGATATTCGCCTGTATTGCGGGGATATTCAGCATTTACGGAATACTTCCCACTTATACGGAACTATATATGACCCGTTTCGCCGAATATACCAAGACGTATTACCCCGTGTTTTTGTTTGGGGCGGTGTTCGCGCGGTTGATGGAAAAAGGCGGGTTGGCATCGTCGATTGCCGAAGCCATCATTAAGATTTTGGGCGAGAAACGCGCCATACTTTCGGTTATCTTAGGCTGTATGGCGCTGACTTACGGCGGACTTTCCGTGTTCGTCGTGGCGTTTGTTATGTACCCTTTCGGAGCGGAGCTGTTCAGGAAGGCGGATATACCGAAAAAATTACTTCCCGCTACGCTTTGCATGGGTATTTTTACAAGCGCGATGGTGGCGCTGCCGGGTTCGCCGCAAATTCAAAACATTATACCTTCGTCCTATTTTGGGACAACCACTTGGGCGGCGCCGATTATCGGCATATTCGCCACGGTGCTCTTTATGGGAGAAGCCCTCTCTTGGCTTTTGTACCGCGCCATAACATTGAAGAAAAAGGGCGAAGGTTACGGCGAGACGGCGGACAGCCGCAGACGCAGGGACAGGACGTTGCCGCCCGCGCTCCTTGCAGCGTCGCCTCTCGTTATGATTATCGTCGTAAACATTATCCTCAGCAATCCCTTTAACTGGAGCTGGGGGTTCCATTGGGACGACACGTCTCTTGATCCGTTTTTGCCGTTTAATCTTTCCCTTATAGCGGGTAGCGTCGGCAAGGTGCAGGCGATATGGTCTATCAGTGTTGCGCTGATTTTAGGCAGCTTGCTTGCGGCGTACATAGGAAGACGCAAGTTTAAGAACGGTGGCGAGAGATACATAGACAACATCAATTACGGCGCGGCGACATCTTGCGCGGCGGTGCTTAACGTATCGAGCGGATTTGCCTTCGGCAGCGTCTTGGTGTCGCTCCCCGGTTTCCTTCCCATAACCGATATGCTGATTTCATTGGGACAAAGCGCGGGACCTTTGGTCTCTGCGACTGTCACCACCAACGTTATGGGCGCTATTACCGGTTCAGCCTCGGGCGGCATGACTATAGCTTTAAACCTTCTCGGTAAAGAGTGGCTTGATATGGCGATTGCTCAAAACATCCCCCCCGAAGTGCTTCACAGAATAGTATCAATAGCTTCAGTCGGCATCGACCCCGTGCCGCATAACGGCGCGTTGGTCACGCTTCTTTCAATCTGCGCCCTTACCCACCGCGTAGCCTACTTCGATATCGTCGTCCTCATGGCTATGAAATTCTTTATCCCCTACCTTTGCGTTGCCTTCTACTTAGTAACAGGCCTGGTATAGTTGAGGGCTTCGCCCTCAAACTCCCACAAGGGGCGCTGCCCCTTGACCCCGCAAGGGACTTCGCCCCTTGACCCCGTAATAAATTATTTTGTTTCACCGCTCAAAGAGCGGTGAAACAAAATATAATATGGGAGTCCAGAGGGGCGAAGCTCCTTTGGCGGGTGCAGGGCAGAGCCCTGCCGGGGTTTGGGGCAGCGCCCCAAAAAGGAGAATCTTATGGCAGATAAAAAATTGTTAAAAAATTTAGCTATATTTGATCCGGAGATATTTGCGTTGTTGGAGGAGTCGCACGTAAACAGGCAAACGATGTTGTCGCTGATGCCTACCGATAACGCCATAAGCCCGTTTTCAACGCTTTTAATGGGAAGTTCCTTGGCAAGCGAGTTTTACGACCATCATTATAAAGGGCATCACGGAAGATTGGAGAAGCTTGCGGAGAAGCGTTTTGCGGAGCTTTTTAACGCAGAACACGCCATCGTGAGAGTGGAGAGTCACGCAGCGGCGAGCCGCGTGGTACTGCAAGCGATTTGCGAAAAGAACGACACAATTCTCTCGTTTAATCTAAGAAAACGCGAACACTGCACCGGCGATGTTATGACTTATAACTTTATAAAGTTTGCACTGGAACCAAGCACTTTCGAGATTGACTTTGAAAAGCTGGCTAAACGAGCGAACGAAGTCAAGCCTAAACTTATTATCTATTCGCCGACAAATTACCCTAAGAACATTGAGTACGGCAAACTTGCGGCGATAGCGAAAGAGGCGGGCGCTACGCTTTGGGTGGACGTCGGGCAAAATGCGGGACTTGTGGCGGCAAAAGTGGTGCCAAGCCCCGTGCCTTTTGCGGACGTGGTGACGTTTGCGGCAAACGACGCGTTGCACGGGCCTCAAAGCGGCGTTATCCTCTGCAAGAACCATCTGGCTGAAAAGATGGATAAGACCGTACTTGATACCGGGCATTTTAACATGAAGAAAAATATGCTGGCGGCTTTCGCCATGGTCGCAAAAGAAGCCATGACGGACGAGTACCGAGCCTACGCCAAGGAAGTCGTAACAAACGCAAAGGCGCTTGAAGAGGGACTTCATAACGCAGGCGTGGAAACGCTGTGTTCGCCTACGGAAAATCACCTCGTCCTCGCAAAAATCCCGGAAACGCAGGACGCAACGACTTTGCAACAAAGATTTGCCGAATGCGGGCTTTTGGTCAAAGCCGAAAACCTTATGACATCCGACGAAAACGTAAACTTCCCCATACTTCGCCTGTCGAGCCTAAACGCCACCACCCGCGCCCTTACACCCGAGGAAATGGAAGAAGTGGGCTGGGGCATTGGCGCGTTTATCAATTCGCCTCAGGACGAAAATTCCGTCAAGACCCTCAAAAAAATGATCCGCCGCATGGTGGAAACACTTCCCATCTTTGCCGAAGATTGGCTTCCCGACCTTGAGTCCGTCGAACAGGGCAAAGCGGATATGGCGATAAACGCCATGATACACTTTAGAGTTTAATAGCAATAGGGCATCTCTAAAAAGAGAAAAGAACGGTTTTTAGAGGCTGCCGATAAAAAGAACCCGCCAACAGTAATTGTTGGCGGGTTCTTTTTATTGCACATTCATTGCAAGCTCTGTGAACTTGTTGGCAAGTTTTGCCTTTTGCAAAATCTCTTCGGTGATTTCCTGACCGGCGGCCACAATTACGATACCGTTGTCGATTTCAATGGTGCGAGTGGCTTTTTTGCCGAGCAAAAATCTTCTGTGACGCTCCTCTTGCGCCTTGTCCATAGGCTTGGCTTGAGGTTGCGGTTGAGGTTTGGATTCTGTCGGAGCAGCGGCGGGTTTGGCGTCGCCTTGAGGCGCCGCAGGTTTAACCTCCGCTTGAGGCTCAGCTTTTACCTCCGCAACTTTGCCAGCATCGGCGGGTTTTGCCTCCGCAGGCTTAACTTCAGCAGGCTTAACTTCAGCAGGTTTAACTTCGGCAGGTTTAACCTCAACAGGCTTCGCTTCCGCAGGTTTTACCTCGGCAGGTTTTACTTCCGCAGGTTTTACTTCAGCGGGTCTTACTTCCGCCGGCTTTGCTTCTTCCGGTTTAGGCGACGCAGTCGTCACTTCCGGCTGCGGCTGAACTTCTGCCTTAACTTCTGGCTGAGCCGCTTCGGGTTTAGCCGCAGGCGCAGGAGTCGGCGCAGGTGCCGGAGTCGGAGTCGGCATAGGCGCGGGAGCATCGGAAGGAGTTATTGGGTTATTTTTTTTTTCAGGCAGGTCCCCGTTGTCTATTACGGTGACTTGCTTGCCGAAAATCGATATTTGGTCTATGGTGACTTCGGTGGTGGAGCCGTCGGACGAGGTCACTTCGCAACGCTCGATGGTGCCGTCGTCTCCCACATATATTTCAGATACCGCTCCTTGAATGGTACCCGCTTTTGTAATGGCCTTGGTGCCTATTATGCGAATGTTCTCGTCAAGGAGATTTTCGTAATCCGCCGCCTCGTCAAGCTTAATGATTGTCTCGCTTGAGGTTACGGTTACAGCGTCGTTGCCTATGGCTATAACCGAATCGTAGGGAATGAGTTTTACGCCCCTGTACCAATCTTCGTCTTCAATGGTGATAGCTGCGACGCGCCGGTTTTTGGCGTCTATCAGAAGGGTCTTGCTCATGCCGAGCTCTCGCCCTTCCGTAATGCTTATAACCGGAAGTCCAAGTATCTCATTGCTTTTCTTCATTTTCTGCCTCCTTATGTTTAACCCTTTTGTCCGCCTCATCCAAAATTTCCTTGGAGATTTGACTAAACGGGGTATGTTCCATCTTATGATTTCTCAGGGTAATCTTAAGCGCCTTTAGATATGTCGTGTTTTCGGCAAAGGATTTCGATGTGGCAGGATCGCTTTTAATCCTCTCCATATTGAGAGCCTTTTTGTAAACGTCTATGGCTGCGTCATACTCGCCCGTCTCCTTATGGGCGTTGCCCAAATCAATGAATATAAAGGGAAGGTAAGCGTCGTCTGCGTATCTGTCTATAGCTTCTTCGTACGCCGCCACCGCATCGTGATAGCGTCCGGATAAACGCGCTTCGTACGCAAAATCCAGTATGGCGTCTAAAGTATCGAGATTCGAAAAATCCGGCTTCTTCGGCGCGGTTGCTTTTTTCTCTTTGGAGAAAAGTCGCTTTATAAAGCTGAATTTGCCTTTTTTAATCTCCGCGCTATCCTTTTCATTGTCCTTTGCTTTTTCAAGCGGAATGTTTTCTTCAACAGGAATATCCTCGTCAATCGAAACTTTTTCTTCAATTTGGATATTTTCGCTGACAGGAACTTCTTCCTCCGTAGAAATGTCCTCTGCGACTTCTTCCGATTCAACCAAGTCAGCTTCTTTTAACTCTTTGGCTTTATGCCTTCTATTCATAAGTTTCTTTTTCTCAAGCCTTGTCAAAAGGTCGTTAAAAACGGTAACTCCCGCAGAGGCGAGAAGGACTAGGAGAAGAATCTTGCCCACCGACCCCGGGGACGAAACATCTTTCATGGAGATTACTGCAAAATTTATGGCAACCGCCAGGAGCGCCGATATGAAAAGGGAGGAGTAAAAAAGGCGAAAGCCGAAGCGATTAGCCGCATAATGGGCAATAAAAATAGCCCCGCCGATAAGCACGCCCGTAAAAATGTAAAAACTCATCTGTCCCCCCAAACTCCGCCGACTTTTCTAAGACTACGAAAGACATTATATTACAACTTTCATAAAAAATCAATTTTTTTCAAACAGAAATTTAGAGCAAGCGTTTCTTTGAAACATTGCCCAGACTGTAGACAAATCAATAAATATCGTGCTCTTCACGGCTCTCCCTCTGCCCTTCGGGCACCTCCATCTAAGAGGGAGGCACTCGGATTGCGACTTTTGAGCCAAAAAATTTCAATATTTCTCAAACCAAGCCCCCCTCTTAGAGGGGGTAGGGGGGAGTGTCCCTTGAAATTGGAAGTAACAATAATAAGTCTACACTCTGATTGCCTATTGCTTTGAAAAAAATTTTAAAAATAGAGGATTTGAGCGGGCATATCAAGAATTTATACTGAAAGAAAACAACAGGCCTATGAATAAACCTTATTGTGCAAAGGATTGAACACGGTGGATGATAAAAAAGTTGCTTTCATAAGTTGCGTTAATAACGACGAATGGTATTCTGAATGTAAGTTGTACGTTGATTCTCTAAGTATCCCCGATGGAATGAAGGTTGAAACGCTTCCTATATACAACGCGCCTTCAATGTGCGCCGGATATAACGAAGCCATGGGAAAAACCGACGCTAAATACAAAGTATATATACATCAAGATACGCTCGTTGTCAACAAGAACCTAATCGGAGACATCGTTAATCTATTTGCCGATAAAAGCATAGGTTTAATTGGCGTTATCGGCTGTAAAAACCTTCCCAAATCCGGCGTGTGGTGGGACGGGCTCAGAACATACGGCAGGGTGCTTCACGCTTGCGAACCCGAAAGCGTCGTGGATAGCGAATGTAAAGAACCCGACGGCGAATACGAGGAAGTCGAGGCAGTTGACGGCCTGTTTCTCGCCACCCAATACGACATCCCTTGGCGGGACGATCTTTTCACCGGCTGGCATCTCTACGATACGTCGGAATGTATGGAGATGAAACGCAGGGGTTTAAAAGTCGTTGTCCCCAACCAGAAGAAAATGTTCTGGTGCGTCCACTGCCCCGAGGAAAAGCCGCTCGCCCATGAATACAAAGGCTATCAGCGAATTTTTATCGAAGAATACGGCATGGAGCTTAATCCCGAGGTGTGAGAGTTGGGGCTTCGCCCCAGCGGTCAGCGTCATCCAATCGCGCTTCGCCTGCGGCTTGCGCTCTTGGGACGCTTTCGCATGGGAAGCATTAGCGACGCTAAAGCGTCGATGCTTCTCCAAAACCCCACGAGGGGCGTTGCCCCTCGACCCCACCAAAGGGCTTTCGCCCTCTGGACTCCCATCTGAATTTTTTGAGGTGTTTCATGGAAACTATAAAACCCGAACTTACCAACTTTTTGCCTCCGGGAGAAAATTTCTTGCAGATTGCCCTGATAGAGAGTTTGGAATACGCAGAAGAACTTGCAAGAATGTTGCCTGACAGCAAAATTTACGTTATAAAAGCTGACGCGTACGAACTTGACAATTTAAACGTAACGGGGAACATTGAGAAGATAAATATTGATTATACGGAAACGCCGTTGCCGCTTGAGAAAAATTCCCTTGACTATATTATAGGGGATCTGCTTTTGGAAAACGTGGGAAACCCTCAGGACATAGCGTCCGGGCTTGGGACATACTTAAAGGAAACGGGAATACTCTTGACAAGTTTTCGGAACATCCGTTATATCGGCGTTGTTAAGAACCTGATGGAAGGGGATTATTTCTTCATCGCAAGACGACTCTACGCAAAACGGGAATTTGAGAGGCTCCTTGCCGCTTGTTTTTACAAAGACGTAAGAATGAAAGGGCAAAAAGGCGATATAGACGAAAAAGGCAGGGACTTAATCAAGCGACTTGAAAAAGTGGATTTTGAAAACATTGACGAAGAAATGGAAATGGCGTTCTATATGGTAGAAGCGGCAAAATCCATGCCGGAGATACGACTTTTAAAGAGTATGTACTCTAAAGACACGAGAAGGAAATTGGGAAAACTTGTAAGGAGAATAGAGTTTGACGCAGGAAGAAAAGAAGCTATCGTAGAATTAGAGAAGTTATGTCAAGAAGAAAGCGTGTTTGAAGAATATCTAAGAGACTTTATAAAGCAAGCTTGCTTTGATTATACAAAAGTTTTAAAAATTTTAAAATTATAAAAGAAAATAAATCAATTAAACAAAAAAATAAAAAGTAGCTTTAAGAAAATAAAAAGTTACTATTCACGGGTAAACTTTTATCTCCTATAACAAATATGAGACCGAAGCGACGTTGCCACCTCTCCGCCCTTCGGGCACCTCCCCTTTCAGGGGAGGCACTCAATTTGAACTTTTGAGCCTCCCCTGAAAGGGGAGGGGGACCGCGAAGCGGTGGAGAGGTTGACCATGAACGGCACTGATTCGCCTTTCGCACCACTATGTTGTATTACCCGTGAATAGTAACGAATTAAGGCATTTTAATTTTGCTTTATTACATTAAGTTTTGATTTATATTAAAAGTTATGATATAATTATTAAAAATGTTATGGGAAGTGATAATATGTTAGTCAGCATAAATTTCAATCCGACTGACGCGGCGGCGTTAGAAGCTATGGCAACGCAAAATCAAATTAGCGTAGAGGATTTTTCAAGGCGCGCCGTGTTGAAAGAACTGCATAATGCCGCATATACTGCAAAACTTGACCGCGCTTTTCAAAACCTCAAAGAGGGAAAATGGACACAGCACGAACTAATAAATTAGCCGCCTGATTTTTCAGGCGGTTTATTTATTGCTCGACAGCGTCAATACAAAAATATCCTTTGCCCCGTGTTCTTTCAACGTTTTGGCGCATTCGTACACCGTCGCTCCCGTTGTGAATATATCGTCTAAAAGCAAAATATCCCTGTCCCGCACATCCTTTACCACTTCAAACGCGCCTTCGATGTTTGCCTTTCGCTCTTTGGGCGAAAGGTTAAACTGCGGCTTCGTATCCCTTTTTCTGATTAAAACTTCCAAAGCTTCTATGTCTCTTACCGCAAGCCAATCTTTAAATATAAGTTCTACTTGATTAAACCCTCGTTCCTTTAGGCGTTCCTTTGATATTGGCACATATACCGCCAATATGCCCCGTGGGTATGCGGGTATTGCCGAATCATACTCTTTCAATAAGTTTCTCGCCGAGCTTGCTTTTCCTTTTTGCTTATTGAATTTGATATCGGCTATCAGCTCCCTGACCCCGCCAGTGTAAGGCGCTACCGATACTATTTGCCTTACGTTCGGCGACATGGTTTTTAAAAATCTGACTTTAGAAAGTTTCTTTAGACATTTTTCGCAAAAGTCGCCCTGTCGTTCCACTATCGCTTTGCAAGCGGGACATTTCGGAGGGAAGAGCAGATTTAACAAGCTGTCAATTAAACTCAATGGAAATTTTCCCGCGGCGACTCGCTTCAAACTTTGTCACCGCCAAAAGCACGCCCCCCGCCACGCAACGAGCCTTGTCCGTTATGGTGAAACATTCTTCCCTTGTCATGGTGGGGTTTATCTCTATTATCTTCCTGCCCTTTTCAGCCCATACTCCCGATCGGGCGATTCCTCTTATAACCCCGTCCGCTTCGCTTTTTACCTCGATATCGTGACCGTCTGCGGCGGCTATTACCCCAAGCAAATCGCCCTTCTTCACCTTGTCGGAGATATTAAGATAACCTTTGAAAGTACCGCTTTCTTCGGCGTAGATAATGTTCCCAACGGCGCCTCCCGCGTCCACCAAGCTTAATTTGCCCTGATCTCTGTAAGAATACCCTTCGTAAATAACCTGTCCAAGATAGTGACCGCGCATTATCTCCACAACGGCGTCCACGTCTCGTCCCGCGCAAAACCCCGGTCCTAAGGCTATGGTGAAATCCGCCATGCCTTTTTTTGTGCCGTGATTTTCATGGGCTATGATGCCGTCGACAAGGACCTTTGGTTTTAGTGTTTCCAAACACTTGCAGTCTTTGTCGATAAGCATGACCACTTCTCCCGCCTTCAAGCGTTTTTCGGCGTTTTTCACCGAATCCGCCAGATGGCAGGTAACTCTCGCAACCGACTTTTTCCCGTCGTGAACGGCGTCCGCAAAGGACACTTCACGTCTTGTGGAGGTAGGCTCCTTCGTTTCCAACAAAAGCACCCGGAAACCCGCCCAATGAAGATAGATAGCGGACGCTGTGGCAAGTTCCCCCGCGCCCCTTATCGCAACAAGCCTCTTCATATATTTCCTCCTTTTATCAACGATAACGCAAGCTCGGCGTTTCGCAGCGCTTTCTTCCTTAAATTCGGCATTAGCTCCGCCTGCCGTTTTTTTATGCCTTCAATATTTTCCCATTTCTTCTTAACGGCTTCCACCAGCGTTTCCACCTGCAAGTCCTCGATATGCCCAGCAACCGTATCTCCCATCGACATCATGAACCGTCCCACTTTCGGATCGTAGGACAGCCCCGCCATAGGCACGTTCATCACAGCGGCGAATATCAAAGCGTGAAGCCGCACTCCTATTATTAAGTCCATAGCCCCAACCAGCGACAACAATTCTTCCGTATCGTAAGGTCCTTCAAGTATAACGCCGCCGTTCTTCGAAAGCGTCGCCACTTCTCTTGCGGCGAACACGTCTTCCGGGGATTGCATTGGTATATATATGATTTCAACCTCAAGTTCTCGTCTTAATATATCGGTAGCCTCTGCCAGCACTTCTTTATAAAGCAACCAGCCTTTCCACTCTCTGACAGCTATACCTATCTTCTTCTTTTCCAAATCCACGTTAGCGGTTTTAAGTATCTCGTCTGCCAAATGCGCGTTTCGCTGTGTAAGCGCAAGCACGGGATCCGCCGTACATTCTATCTTAGGTTTCGTTATATTAAGCCTCTCAAGTTCGTAGATAGATCCCGCATCCCTTACGGTTATTACCTTAGCTTTATCCCCTACATACTTCATAAAGTTTCTTGCGGTTTTCCCGTAAATAGGTCCTATCCCCTGCGCATAGAGCATCACAGGCACGTTCAAGGCTTCGGCTATCCATATTATTCCCAAATAATAATATAGGCTCTGTTTGCTTGTAACGTTTTGCAACAAGCTTCCGCCGCCGCTTATCAGTAGCTTCGCCCTAAAAATTTCCTTCGTTATGGCGGCGAAGTTTAACCAATGCACCGCATTTACCTTATGTGTTTTCGCCGTCTCCTCCGGATTTGAGGAGATAACCGTGACATATATATCGGGATCTTTCTCCCGCAGAGCCGAAAGTATGGCAAACAGCATAGCCTCGTCCCCGCCGTTCCCCGAACCGTAATAGCCCGAGATTACAACATAATCCACAATATCTCCCCTTTTGGCTTTGTTGGGGCTCCGCCCCAGCGGTCAGCGTCAGCCAATCGCACTTCGCCTACGGCTCCTGCTCTTGGGACGCTTTCGCATGGGAAGCATTAGCGACGCTAAAGCGTCGATGCTTCTCCAAAACCCCGCAAGGGCGCCGCCCCTTGACCCCGCCAAAGGGCATTGCCCTCTGGACTCCCGGGTACTTTATTTGAAAGTCTAACTATAAAAAGCTCACAAAACCAATTATTAAAGTTTTTTCTTTTCTCTTTTTCTTTGCTACTTTCTTTTTCTCTTTTCTTTTTTTCAAAAAAGAAAAGAGAAAAAGAAAGTAGGAACTTACCCTTTAAACGCCGCATACAATCTCTCGCAAACCCAAGCGCACCACATTAAGACTGCGCCTAATGCGCCGCCTAGCGCGAGTCCACCTACTCCTCTCCAGAAGCTCATCATAAACGGGGTCCTCATGTGGGCGAAGGTTTCCGCCATGGAGCCCATGCCAACCGTGGCGATGACTACCAGAGCGAAGAATATGCTTGCGGAGTATTTTCTGCCCCATGCAAGTACCGAGAGCATAAAAGCTGGATGACCGATAAAGAGTTCCTTTGAACGGGGTCTTGCGTAGAAGGTTTCTTCTAAGAACGCCCTGAGTTTCAGCTCAAGTCCCGGCACGGGCATTCCTAACGTGTGACCGCTTCTTGCGATAAATACCAAAGCCGCAGCTAAGATTACACCTGCTATTAAGAGAGTCTTTACCTTCACCGTCATTTCAGAGAAGGCTTTTAATTGCTCCCATAACCCTTCCTTCCCGTCGAAAAGGGAAAATCTGGATAGAAAGGCGAGGGATACCAAGATTAAGGGAAGTATAAATGTAAGTTTTATACCCCTGAATATTTCAAATTCCAAGAAGTATTCAATGTCGGAGAGCGCGCCTGACAAAAAGGTTGCTCCCATCATGGAGAAACAGCCCGCAAAGACTATGGCGAATATGCCGACAAAAATTAACTTTATGATGCCCGGTTTTTTATCGGAAAATTCTCGGCTAAGGTCAAGAAGGGCGATAATTCCGAGTACAGGGAAAGCGTTCGCCGCAAAAAAAGCCGCAATCACTCGAATTTTTGCGCCATGCCCCATCAAAACGGGAACGGCGAATATTAACGCCAATGCTCCGAACGCCGCCAACAACAATCGCTGTCTGCGGTTCACACAGGGGAATATGAGAGATAAGACCAAGAGCGCCCCCGCCGCTATGCCTGTTATCGACAAGGCGCGAAGGTATTTACTCGGGTAATAATTCTCGTAAGTACCCGCTTTGCCGAAATCGTAGCCCTTTTCCTTTAAGATTTTAGCCGTCCGCTCGAAGTAATCGAAGTTCGTCTCCAAAAGGCTCATGTTGGGCGCGGGAGTTTCAAAAATGCGAAGGTGGTTTATCCTGATGTTGCGTTCCTTGTCGGTGTTCGCCCAACGCTCCACCGCCGTCGCTATCTTTATCTTCGCCATTTCGTCCCGAGGGATGGAATAAAGTCTTGCTATCTTGTCATACCCCACGCCCTTTGAAATCTCCGCCAATCCCTCTTGCGGATAGAATTTAAGCTGCGTTACCCCTTCGATAAGTCCCAAGGTATAACCCCTCTGCTTAAATTCCTCTATGGTCGCTTTCGTCGCCTTGTTTGCGCCGAGCATCTCTTTTCCGGCGAACACCACTTCGGAAACTTCGATGCCGTCAAGGCGTTTCATGGCGGCTTTTACCGTGTCTTCCGTAACGCCTAAGTAATTGCTTGGGCGCGGCATTACATAAAATCCCGCCGCATTAACTGCTTTCATCTCGTCCGTGGGAAGCCCTAAGTTCATCTTGATAAGGCTCTCATAATGCGCCTTTACCTCAAGCACTTCCTTATCTCCGACGGTATGGGAGATAACTCTTTCGTTTCCGAGGCGAAGCAGCAAATCTTCCTTGGTTTCCTCAAAAACCCCGTCGTCCTTGCCCATAACGTAAACATTGGTGCCGACGACGTTGCCTGCCTTTACGAAATCCTGCCAATCCCTATCGGAAAGCGCGCCGCTCTCGTAGTTCTTCAAGATGTCTGCGCCAAGCACCGCCGTTATTTTGCCGTTGTCCTTAAACTTTTTAAAGGTGGTTTCGTAAACCGCAAGGGAGGTGAACCCCACTTCCTTCGCCCGTTTCAGCACTTCTTCCCGGCTGACCCCTTCGCGGTCTGCAAGTTCTAACAGAGCTTCGTAATCTATGGCGAGATCCACCGTCTTATTGGCGTTTTCCACAATCGTCCGCTGGTAGGATATGTAAGCCGAGGCGACAAAGCCTACCAACACGAAGAAAAGAAGTATTTTATTGTAGACAAATCTATTCATGTTTCCGCCCCGCCTCGATAAAGACCTTGCCATCCGCCATATTCACATCGGTAAATTCCGCATTAAACGGAAGTTTGCCCCGTTTTACAAGGGTAACGTCGGAAAAAAGGCTGTCAAGCTTCACGGTGCCTATCATGGAATTTTTCACGTTCAATCTCGATAACTTGAACATCAAGGCTCCGTCTTCGACCGTGACCCGACCCGCAAGCTCCGCCTCCGCCTGTTGGCCGAAAAGCTTCAGCCCCGCTGTCGCCATAACTTCCTCCGGCGTTATCTTTACTTCCAAATCCTTGAACTTGTCGTCCCTGTTTATAATTTCCTTCAAATTAAGTTCCGTCAAAATTCCCTTGAACCGAACGTCCTTGGGAGTCCCCATCACAAGCTGTCCCTTTGTGGCGAGCGTCAAAATATCAACCGTCAGCCCTTCGCCTTCCGTCGATATTTCCTCAAAATACACGTTCCCTATCTTCGCCCCATGCGCCAAGGCTTTGAACTTGTCCGCCTGCCCAAACGTCACCAACGCGTTCGGCGTAGACGAAAAATTCACCACCACGTCATGCGTCGCAAGCCTTTCCGACAACCTAGTCTTAACCGTATTCTCCACCAATACCGGAAATATAAACTGTATCAGCACCCCAAGGGCAAACAGCATAACTATCAAAAGAGTCCCGAGTTTCTTCACCAAATCATCGCCTTTTTATTTAATGAAGGAAGTTCTTACTTTTCTTTTTCTCTTTTTTGTAAAAAAGAGAAAAAGAAAAGTAACAAAAGAAAAAGAGAAAAAACTTTATTAACTGGTTTAGTGAAAACCGGAAGTTTTAATAAAAAACTAACAGTTTACGTTTGTTAAAGTTTTTTCTTTCTCTTTTTTCTTTGCTTCTTTCTTTTTTCTCTTTCTTTTTTACAAAAAAGAAAGAGAAAAAAGAAAGAAGGAACCTCAAACTACCCCGTTAGCCCGAGCGGAGAGGAAGGCGCGGATGAAGGGGTCGATGGCGCCGTCCATGACGGCGTCTACGTTGCCTGTTTCCTCGTTGGTGCGGTGGTCTTTGACCATGGTATAGGGTTGGAAGACGTAGGAGCGGATTTGGCTGCCCCATTCGATTTTCTGCTGATCGCCCTCAAGTTTGGCGATTTCGGCTTCTTTCTTTTCCTGTTCGAGTTTAAAGAGTTTGGCGCGGAGCATTTTCAGGCACTGCTCGCGGTTTTGGAGTTGGGAGCGCTCGTTTTGGCACTGCACAACGATGCCGGTGGGTTCGTGAGTCATGCGGACGGCGGAGGAAGTTTTGTTGATGTGCTGACCGCCGGCGCCGCTTGCGCGGTAGGTGTCGACGCGAACGTCCGCCATGTTGATGGGGACTTCAACGGCGTCGTCAATTTCCGGCATAACGTCGCAAGCGGAGAAAGAGGTGTGACGACGGGCGTTTGAGTCAAAGGGGGAAATACGGACGAGACGGTGAACGCCTTTTTCGCTTTTTAAGTAGCCGTAGGCGTTGTGACCCTTGATGAAAAGGGTCACGCTCTTAACGCCGGCTTCGTCGCCGGGGAGCATATCTTCGGTTTCAACGGTGAAACCGTGGCTTTCAGCCCAGCGGCAGTACATACGAAGGAGCATTTGCGTCCAATCCTGCGCTTCCGTGCCGCCTGCGCCCGCGTGAAGTTCCAAGTAGGCGTTGTTTTTGTCGTAGGGTTCTGAGAGGAGAATTTCAAGTTTAAGGTTCTCGACGCCTTCTTCTATTTCGTCAAGTTCTGTTTTGATGTCGGAGGAAGCCGATTCGTCCCCTTCTTCCAAAGCGAGTTCCAAGAGGGTAGAAGCGTCGTCGAATTTGGTTTTAAGGGATTTATACTTGTCAACGCCTGTTTTTAAGTCGGAAAGTTCCTGGTTGATTTGCTGGGCAAGTTCTGCGTTGTCCCAAAAGGTAGGCTCGCCCATTTTGTATTCAAGTTCGGCGATTTTTTCCGATTTTCTTTCTATATCTAAGGATGTTTCAAGCTCGGAGAGTTTTTTCTCCAAAGCGGAAACTTTTCCCTTAAAATCTTCAAGCATACGTTCACTTCCATTTAAACAAATTTTTTTTATTTTATCATAAAGGAATGTATTTTGGCAATTAAAAAATCCGAAAAGAGGCGTAACATTTGCCGTAACATTGTTATTATTCACGGGTAATACAGCATAGTGGTGCGAAAGGCGAATTAGTGTCGTTCATGGTCGACCTCTCCACCGCTTCGCGGTCCCCCTCCCCTTTCAGGGGAGGCAACGTGAAGGCGACTCTTCTATCTAAAATGCCTTAATTCAAGTTTTTTCTTCGCCAGAAGAAAAAACTACATACCAGAGTGTTGACTTATTATTGTTACTTCCAATTTCAAGGGACACTCCCCCCTACCCCCCTCTAAGAGGGGGGCTAGTTTGAGGAAATATTGAAATTTTTTGGCTCAAAAGTCGCAATCCGAGTGCCTCCCTCCTAGAGGGAGGTGCCCGA
>JAGBMX010000076.1 GCA_017634675.1 Selenomonadaceae bacterium
AAGTTTTTTCTTCGCCAGAAGAAAAAACTACATACGTCAGCATTTCAACAAGACGTCCGAGAGGCGGGAGATTTAAACTCCCGCCTTTCTTCCGATATAGACCCCCACCTAAGAGGTGGGGGACATCTAGTCTTGTTATATTTTTTTATTAAAATTCTTTTTCTTTCTTTTGGTTCTTTTGTTTCTTTTTCTTATAAGAAAAAGAAACAAAAGAACGGTTTTTAGAGGTTCACATAAAAAAACGCAGAGCCGAAGCCCTGCGTTTTTTTACTTGGTCGGCGTAGAGGCAATATCTTTCCTAATATCCGCCAATACGTCCTTGTTGTCCTTAGCTGAGTTCAAGTTCACGGGTGTCATTACGGAATCTTGGTTGCCCTCTGTCCCTATTGCGATAAAGAAGGGCATTTCTGCGTAGTAACCAAGCGCCGCATAGAAATTCTTTTCTTCGTCGTTAAGTTTGATCTTGCCGGACGCCATTTCGTCGATAACGCCCTTGGCGTATTCCCTCAAAAGCGGCGTCAAATTGCCGTTAACGGTGGCCGTTTTTCCCGTGGCTGCGTCAACTGTCCAGTCAATTTCAAGATCTGTTTTGTTAAGCGCAGCAGAAAGTCGGTTCACGAAAACCGCCTGCTCGCCCTTTGGATTATTGGCGTTCTTGTTTATCGCAACGCTCAGTTTTTTCCCGTCAAGAACCAGTTTGAATGTCTTCTTGCCGTTTTGTTCGGCGATTTTTTTGGCGGATTTTACAACTTCCATATTCGCCCCCAAAACCTTGGCGTCGGTACTCTTTAACGCCGCAAAAATCCCCGCGGGAACTCCGGGGAGCGGGTATTTGTTCCATTCGTAATTCCTATATACATATAAGTTCATTACGCCGTTTCGCTGTTCCAAGAAAATCGGCATACTCTTATTTGTGGTTTTATTGTTGTCCTTATTTGTAAAAATCCAGTCAAGCTTTCCCTCAAACCGAACCGTACCGTCTTTTAAAATCTGTCCCTTACCGTCAACATCTCCATGAAATTGCGGTCCGAAGAGATTGATCCCCGTGGTCATAGTCCCGCCGTATTCGGGGCTTATGATATAAGCCGCCTTAAAATCCGCCGCCCCGTCGCCATTTGGCGCAGCGTATGTGTTGCCACCGACGACAAGCGCGCCGCCAACAAGCGCCGCCGCTAAAACTTGCTTTAAACTGTTCTTCATTTATGATACTCTCCTTTTAAGTCTGGTTCTCTTTTTGCTTCTTCCTAATCTTCATAGTGTCCTTTACAAGAAAATATGTGAACATTACCATGTTCGTCGACATTATATACCAAACGATTTTCCTTGTCAATGCGTCTGCTCCAGGCATCCTTGTACTTTAATCGCTCGGGCTTTCCAATACCCGACATAGCTCCATTACGGCGAATATCTTTAATA
The DNA here is from genome assembly GCA_017634675.1 of Selenomonadaceae bacterium. GTDB lineage: Bacteria > Bacillota > Negativicutes > Selenomonadales > Selenomonadaceae > RGIG9201. The sequence continues at coordinate 1,417 of JAGBMX010000076.1, forward strand.
AGCGTATGTATTTTATCGGCAGTCTTGCGACTTTCTTGCATCCAGTCCATTAACTCGGTTAAGGCATCGTCCTCAAAGTTTACTCCCATTGAAAAAATCCTCCAACTCTTCGTCGGTGAAAAATCTGCCCGTTCCTTTTTTCATCTGTTCTATACCGCGATCTATCTTCGCTAAATATTCCGCATTACGCTTATCTTTTGCGTCCTCTCTGTCAAACATATCCGTAAGCGCCGAAAGCGTCAATTCTTCCACGCTACATTTTTTCTTTTTCGCAAATTGTGAAATACGGTTTTCGTCTGCTGTTGTTAGGTTTAATGTAATGTTCATGCTATGTTGTCTCCTTGATTATAAAGGTTTATCAAAAAATCTATAGGCGTAATAGCCGGAATTTTTGACGATGAAAAATCTTTAATATTCTCTGTGATGATATAATCAGCGTTTACCGACATGGCGCATTTTTCTTGCAAACAGTCTTCAAAATCTTTGAAATCATCATCTTTTAAAGCCTCAACTACTTTTTCGTGAGGCGCGCCTACAACCGTCAAGAAATCGGTTAATCGTAAAAGCATTTCCCTGCGTTCATTCAGATTATTTTTTCTCATCGTATACCAAATTGTGGGCAAGGAATGAAAAGCTATATAACCGGTAACTACATATTTTTGGCAAAGTTTAATAACAGCCGTTGCAGTTTTGCAATGAGGTTCGCGTTGGCATAAATAGTCAATCGCAACGTTCGTATCAATCAAAAGGACCGTATTTTTCATTAATAGCCTCCCATCTCGCTTGGTCGTAATCGAAATCGGGTCCGTATACGTTTTTGTTATTTTCAACCAATTTCTGTAATCGTTGAAAAGCCGCCGCCTTCTTCGGGTCTAAACCTTCTCCGCTGTTTAAGAACGCATCCCATTCCTCTTGCGTAAAAGGTAAGTTGGGACTTATGGTTTTTTTCTTGTGTAAATTCTTTTCCATAAAATCCTTAATACTTTGAATAAGCGAAGATAAGTATTCCTCCGGCAAAGAGTTTACCATAGAAATCGCTTCCTGTCTCAGCGCAGTCATGCTAAGTCCCTCCTCTCACCCGACTCTGCCGCTCGCCTTTAACAGCGCCTCTTTCAACTTGTTTTCAATCTGCTCCAGTTCCTTTTCCGCCGCGGCTCTTCTCGCTTTTCCTTCTTGACCTATCTTTATCGTTTCCTCTATCGTCTCTATTAAATCGCCGTTTACTTTTTGCACCGTTTCAATATCTATAATGGAACGCTCGTTTTCCTTCGCCGTTTCGATGGTGTTTATCTTTAAAAGTTCGGCGTTTCGTTTCAGTAAATCGTTAGTGGCGTCGCTTACCGCCCGTTGCATACCCAATACATCTCGCTGACGGGATAACCCCAGCGCTATCACCACTTGATTTTTCCAAAGGGGAATTGTGTTATAGATGGCGGTTTGCACCCTGTCTATAAGCACCTTGTCGTTGTTCTGGATAAGCCTTATCTGCGGCGCGGTCTGCACGGCTATTGTTTTGGAGAGTTTTAAATCGTGTACTTTCTTTTGAAAACGGTTCACACTATCTTCAAAATCCTTCACCACCTGCACCGCCATCGGGTCGCTTGACGCCGCCGCTTCGTTTCTAAGTTTGGGCAGAGTTACCCGCTCCATCTCCACCAATTTTTCTTCGCCGGCTCTTATGTAGAGTTCAAGTTTCTTAAAATATGAAAGATTTTTTTCGTAAAGCCCGTCGAACATAATAACGTCTTTCATCATGCGGTTTTTTGCCGATTCCAACGCCGTCTCTATCCGCTCCACTTGAGTGGATAGTTTGGTATAACCTTCCATCATATTCTCGGCTTTTCCGGCAATTGCGCCAATAATGGGGATTTTAGCCAAAAATCCCTTATCCTCCGCCGGTTGAAATCCCCTTACTTTTCCCACCAATTCCGCAAGAAGAGAGCCTACGTCGCCTGCGTCTTTGGTTTTAATGGAAGAAAGCACATTGTCCGAAAATTCCGCAATATCTTTTTGCGCCTCTGCGCCGTAAGAGAGCGCCGTTGTGGAATCCATAAGGTTTATGCTCTCCTTAATGCTCTCCACCTGCCGCCGCTCTTCGGGGGTCAAAGTCGCGACTTCCTCCAAAACTTTTTCTTTAGCGAGTTCCACTATTTGTTTATCGTCACTAGCGCCGCCTGATTTTGCTTTCAACAAATCATCAAGAGATATGTCCGCCATCATAATCACCTAACCTCTTCCCTTAACTCATTAACATAATCTTGCGCATCTTTATCAATAGCGTATCGACCGCCGGAACGAAATTCGGAAAAATCTATCTTACTTTGCTTAGTTTTTTTTAACGAACGGGGGATTACAGCCACAAGCACTTCTTGCCCCGTATTCCATAAAACTTTGTCTTTTAATATAACGCGGTTTCCATCGTAATATCCCGTTACAGCTTCCGCCATATCAACACCCTCCTCGTTCATCTCCACTTACCCCGTCCTCTGCCAAGTCCCGGACAATCCCCGTCGTTTCTCCTCATTTTCGAATAATACTCGACATAATAATCGTCAATCCTCATCACAAGATACCTGAGTCCTTCAATCATTCCCACTATTCCCGGTATCGCCGTCCAAAAGAAGATACAGTAAATAATTCCTTGCACGTTTTTTCCCAGATAAAACTTATGCGCCCCGAACGAACCCAAAAATATGGCGAGAGAGCTTTGAATGACTTTCGTGATTATCACGTCTTTTTTATCATATTCTACTGGGAAATTTCCCCTATACCCTTCAAGCCTTCGCATGGCGGCTATCCTCTCGCTTGTGCTTTTGGGCGAACCCGGAATATCAATGGACGGCGCCGAATCGTTAATCTTTGAAAAATCTTCGTCCGTTATGCCGCCCGACTCCATGTTTCCTTCTATAACCTCAAGTTCCGCGTCCAGATCCAAGAAATCCGCCGACAACACTTTATGAAACTCCGCCTCGTAAGCCTCGTCCATTAAAAAGATGGCGCGCAACACTTTTTCTTTTCTGGTATTTACTTCCGGGGTAGAAAGCCCCGTCATGGTAAGGTCAAAATAGCGATTTAACAGCAAAACTGCTCTGTCTTGGTAATAATCTATAAACTTTGACGCCGCGCTTATTTTTTCGGGATGTTCCGCTAAATACGACAAAAGCCTCCCCGCTATCGCTTCCATTTTATCAAGCTGCGCGTGGAGGGCTTTATCCCTTGTTTTTGCCTTGCCTTCCTTTAAAGCGAAAAAATCCGACCGTGCCTTTTCGTATCGTTCCGCTAAATACCTTTGCCGTTCCGCATCAATATTATTATCGTGAAACGAAAGCTTAGGCGCATTGCTTTCCGTGATAAGTCCGTAATACGCCGCTTCTTTCGCTTTCTCTCTATCGTCGTTGCCTAGTTTTACGAGATATGCGCCGCTTGCAATAAGGGGAACGGTCAGGGTCGCCGCCGAAACTTCCCCCATTATCCCCGCCACAGCAGACACAAGAGCCAACGCCCCCAACAAAATTTTCCCCATTTTGCTGCACCTTCTTAAATATAGTTTTGTAACTGACGCTAGTTAGTCAACCTCTCCACCACCTTCGGCGGTCCCCCTCCCCTTTCAGGGGAGGCAATGTGAAGAGAAATTTTTGTCGATATAGCCATCAAATGAGAAATCAGAGCGCCTCCCCTGAAAGGGGAGGCACCCTAAGGGCGGATGGGTTTATTCCTTAGGCATCTCGCTTAACGTTACTTTAACTTTCTGCTTTTTATTGTTGCGGTCAATAGTCACTTCCACCGTGTCCCCAACTTTATGAGAAGCTATAATGCTTCTTACTTCTTCAACGGTATTGACTTCTTTACCGTCGACTTCCAAAATCACATCGTTCGGCTTAATTCCCGCATTTGCCGCGCCGCTGCCTAACGTTACCCTATAAACATAAACGCCTTTTTCAATATTAAGCTGATAGCCGTACTGCAACGCCGTGCGCTCGTCGAAAATCACAACGCCTAAATATGGACGCACAACATAACCTTTTTCGATAATATCGTTAATTATTTTTTGAACCGTGTTTATGGGAATTGCGAAACCCATGCCCTCGATGCCGTTCGCCGCAAGTTTCGCGCCGTTTATGCCGATAACCTCGCCGTCGGCGTTGCAAAGCGCGCCGCCCGAGTTGCCGGGGTTAATGGGCGCGTCCGTCTGGATAAGGCGAATGTCCACAATGTCGATTTTTCTGTTTAACGCGCTGATTATCCCCGTGGTCACGCTACCTTGAAACTCCAGTCCCAAAGGATTGCCGATGGCGATGGCGGGTTCTCCCACCACAAGTTTATCCGAATCGCCAAACTTTGCCGCAGTAAGATTCGTACCTTCAACCTTAACAACCGCAATATCCGTCGCCGCATCAGCGCCGACCACCTTACCCTGAAGCGTTGTGCCGTCCGCAAGAGACACCACTATCTCCCTTGCGTTCTCTATAACGTGGTTATTCGTCACGATATAACCGTCTTCCCTAAAGATAACGCCCGAGCCAACGCCCGAAGTTTCCACCGGATTATTGAACCAATCCCTTACGATAGCTTTATTGGTTATACCCACAACGGAAGGCGAAACGGCTTTCGCCACTCTTACCACGGGAGTATTCCTAGCCTCCGAAATAGGCCCCTCATAAGACGCAGCCGGAACATTCCCGTCCGTATTCTTTGCGCTCTCTCCAAGCGTGCAACCCGAAAGATAAACCGCCGACGTTACCGCCGCCACCATCACCGCGCCCAAAATCTTCTTTTTCATTATTTTATCACTCCTAGTTTCGTCTTTACTTTCTTTTTCTTCTTTCTTTTTTGTAAAAAAGAAAGAAGAAAAAGAAAGTAACAAAGAAAAAGAAGAAAGAAAAAACTTTAACAAACTTGAAGTCCAGAGTGTAGACTTATTATTGTTACTTCCAACTTCAAGGGACACTCCCCCTACCCCCCTCTAAGAGGGGGGGCTTGGTTTGAGGAAATATTGAAATTTTTTGGCTCAAAAGTCGCAATCCGAGTGCCTCCCTCCTAGAGGGAGGTGCCCGAAGGGCAGAGGGAGAGCCGTGAAGAGCACGATATTTATTGATTTGTCTACAGTCTGAAACTTGAAGTCTTAGTTTTGTTTTTATTATGGGTTTTATTTTATATTAAAAATATTAGATTTGCATTAGATTTCGATAAATACTTGTTTAATTCCTGCAAAAAAGTAAAAATATCCTATTAACCGACAGTCGTTACTATTCACGGGTAGTAACCGACAGTCAAAAAAACCATGCAATTAATTGAAAGAATTATTGACAATCCTGCTAAAACCTTATATTATCAACATAAAGTGTTTTTGTTTAGGAGGAATACCATTGTTTAAAGATAGAATTTACAATTTCAACCCCGGTCCCGCCACTCTTCCCCTTCCCGTTTTGGAAGAAGCGCAGAAGGAATTTTTAAATTTTGCGGGAAGCGGTATGAGCATTCTTGAAATCAGCCACCGCGCAAAAGCTTACGACGAGGTGCATCAGAAAGCCAAAGCGGACGTTAAAGAGTTAATGGGTTTGGGCGACGATTATGAGGTGCTTTTTTGCCAAGGCGGCGCAAGTCAGCAATTCGCCATGATTCCAATGAATTTCGCCACAGTGGAAAACCCCGGAAATTATGTGTTGTCCGGAAGTTTTGCCACCAAGGCTTATGAAGAAGCGGAAAACTTAGGCGTAGGCGAGATTGCGGCTTCTTCTAAGGACGTAAACTTTAAGCATATCCCAACCCAAGACGAATTAAAGATAAATCCAAAGGCTTCTTATCTGCATCTTTGCTACAACAATACCATTTTCGGCACGGAATTTCACTATATCCCCGAAACGGGCGGCGTTCCACTCTTTGCGGATATGTCCAGCGATATGCTCTCAAGACCTATCGACTTTAAAAAATTTGATTTCATCTATGCGGGAGTTCAGAAAAACTTAGGCCCCGCAGGCGTTGTCCTGGTTGTGGCAAAAAAATCTCTCGTGGAAAAAAGCCCCAAAACCCTTCCTACAATGCTCCGTTACGAGACATTCTTCAAAAAGGATTCTCTTTACAACACTCCTCCCGCATTTTGCATTTATATGGTGGGCAAAGTTGCCGCGTGGATAAAAGATAACGGCGGTCTTCCCGCAATGGAAAAACGCAACCGCGAAAAGGCGAAGATTCTTTACGACGCAATCGACTCGTCGGACGGTTTCTACAAAGGTCACGCCGACAAGGACAGCCGTTCCCTTATGAACGTCACTTTCCGCCTCCCTTCCGAAGACTTGGAGAAAAAATTCGTCGCCGAAGCCTTGGAACAGGGTCTGTCCGGAGTTAAAGGACACCGCTCGGTTGGCGGTATGCGCGCCTCCATCTACAACGCCATGCCGATTGAAGGCGCAGAAAAACTCGCTTCGTTTATGGCTGAATTTAAAAAGAAAAATTGAGAAAATTTGTTAGTTCTTACTTTTCTTTCTTTTCTTTTTTTGTAAAAAAAGAAAAGAAAGAAAAGTAACAAAAGAAAGAAAAGAAAAAAACTTTAATAAACGCTGACATTTAGTTTTCCGTAAATCAAATGTCAGAGCCTATTAAAGTTTTTTCTCTTTATTATCTTTGTTTTTTTCTATTTTAACGCCGTAATTAAAGCCATTGTGATGGCTACGGTCATGGCGCCTATGCCGATTATCATTGCTATGACTAAGTTTTGGGTTTGTTTGTTGTTTGAGTCAATCCTTTCGGTAAGGTGCCTGTTATTAGCTTCCAATTTTTCGGTTAAACGCAAGTCAACGGCGTTTATTTTTGCCGTAAGGTCTTGATTAAAAATGTCTATTTTGTTTGTAAGCCTGGTTTCCATACCTCTTATTTCTTCCATATCCTTAGCCAATCGTTCAATATATTTTTCAGCCCAATTTATAGGCTCCACCGTTGCGTTTGTCATCGCTGTCACTCCTTCTTGCAATTTTAATCTTTGTATATATTATATCATAAAGAGCCGGAATTTAAAAGAATTTTAATTTTATGGGGGAATTATGCGTTATAAGTGGTTCAAAGGTCATAAGGAAGTTTACGAGGAACTTTTGGAAGCCGAGGAAGAATCTAAAAAATCAAGGCGAGTTTACGAAAAAGAAGAAAACGTGGACCCTGTTTCGCCTCAAGGAATAAGGAAGCGAATTTTTGCAAGAAGACGGATTTTCAGCTCCGTTGCCGCCCTCATAATACTTCTTTACGGAATATTTACGGTGGACGTGCCCATCGCTTACGTCGGTCTGGCGTTTTTAATGTTTGAAGGCAGAGTGTTCGCAAGCCTCTTACCGCCTCCTAAAGACGAATTTGCATCGAGAATTATGTATATACTCAGTATCTTTTTATTCGTGGGCGCTTTTGTAATAGCGTTTGTGTGACTTTTTACAAACCACTATGATGTCTTTCCTGCTGTTCAGAGGTTTTACAAATGCGAATTTATATGGATATGTGTTGTTATAATAGACCCTACGATGACCAAACCCAGATAAAAATTATTATGGAAACTCTGTCTAAACTTCACATTCAAAGTCTCATAAGACAAGGAAAATTCGATCTTATAGGGTCGTATACTCTGGATTATGAGGTTAGCAGAAATCCATTCAAGATGAGAAAACTCGCTATAATGAATTTTATTATCAATAATATAAAAGGCTATGTTGGTGAAGAGAGGGCAGAACTCATAAAACCCATAGCCGAAAGTATTATGGAACACGGCGTAAAAGAAAAAGATGCATATCACGTAGCATCGGCTATTTATGCAAAATGCGAGTATTTCATATCAACAGATATCAGACTGTTGAAATATAAAACAGATAAAATCAAACTGGTAACTCCGATCGAATTTGTATTAGAAGTGGAGGGGGAACAATGATAGCAACGAACGACATTATGACACGAGGTATGGAATGTCTTACGAAGTCTTTGGGCTCAGTAGAAGCGGAACAGTTTATTTCCACCGTCATAAGAGAGAAATTTGATTATACTATGTGGCAAAGACAATATTTTGACGCTATGAAACCGGGAGAATTTCATGAAGAAGCTTTGAAGTATGTTAAAACCCATCCTTATACGGGAAACGCCGAGAGACTTTAGGAGGATGTAATTTTAAAAGAAAGGCTGAATCCTTTGAGTGAAATTTCAGTAAAAAAAGATATTATATGCGGGAAGAATGCGGTGGTCGAAGCCTTAAAGACGGGGCGAGGGATTAATAAAATCGTCGTGGCGCTTGGGAACGTCGGCGGCGGCGCTAAAGAAGTTATGAACCTTGCCAAAGAAAAAGGCGTTATGCTCGACAGGATGCCGAGAGAACGCATGGATAAGCTTGCCAAACACCATCAGGGAATTGTGGCTTTCGTGACTCCTGTTCCTTACGCTACCGTCGAGGATATTTTAGAGAGGGCGAAAGCTAAAGGAGAACCGCCTTTTTTACTGCTTTTGGACGAAATAACCGACCCAAGGAATTTAGGCGCGATTATCCGCTCCGCCGAAGCCTTTGGAGCGCATGGGATACTCATTCCCAAAAGACGCTCCGTTCCCTTGAACGAAACCGTGGCGAAAACTTCCGCAGGGGCTATAGAATATGTTCCCGTAGCTAGAATAGGAAACTCTGTTCAGACTCTTGAGAAACTGAAGAAAGATGGATTTTGGGCTGTCGGCGCAGATATGACGGGGGACGCAGTTGAAAAGATTGATTTTTCCTTACCCACCGTCTTGGTAATAGGCAGCGAGGGCAAAGGAATAAGCAGACTTTTGAAGGAAAAACTTGATTATGCCGTACAAATTCCAATGATGGGCGAAATAAATTCCCTGAACGCCTCCGTTGCGGCGGCTATTTTAATGTACGAGGTTATGAAAAGGAGAAAACTTAATGGCTAAAAAAGATACCGAAGAAGCAGTCGAAGCTGTCGAGAACGAAGATAAAGAAGCTAAAGACGAAAAGAAGGAAAAAAAGGACAAGAAAGATAAAAAAGACAAGAAGGATAAGAAAGAGGATAAAAGCGAAGAAGGTAAAAAGGACAAAAAAGAAGCTTTAAAACAGGCTTTAAAGCAGATAGAGAAGGATTACGGCAAGGGTTCGGTCATGCGTTTGGGCGACGCGGGGGATACGATGAACGTCGAGACCATCTCCACCGGCATATTGCCGTTGGATTTAGCTTTAGGAGTGGGCGGAATGCCCAGAGGGCGCATGGTTGAACTCTTTGGCCCGGAATCGTCAGGCAAGACCACGGTAGCTCTCCACATGATAGCCGAAGCCCAACGGCAAGGCGGCATGGCGGCGTTTATCGACGCGGAACACGCTCTTGACCCGTATTATGCAAAAAAACTTGGCGTAGACATAGACGAACTCTTGGTATCTCAGCCGGACACAGGCGAGCAAGCGCTTGATATTACGGAAGCCCTTATAAGAAGCGGCGCTTTAGATATTATTGTTATTGATTCCGTGGCGGCGTTAGTGCCGAAAGCCGAGATTGAAGGCGAAATGGGGGACAGCCACATGGGGCTCCATGCGCGCCTCATGAGCCAAGCCATGCGAAAACTCACCGCCATTGTCAGCAAGTCCCGCACAATCGTTATATTTATCAATCAGATTCGCGAAAAGGTGGGCATAATGTTCGGCACTCCGGAGGTCACTACCGGCGGACGGGCGCTCAAATTCTATTCGTCGCTCAGAATCGACGTCAGGAAAAGCGAGCCGATAAAAAACGGCACTGAAATCATCGGCTCGCACACAAGGGCAAAAGTGGTTAAAAACAAGGTTGCCCCGCCCTTTAAACAAGCGGAATTTGATATAATATACGGCGAGGGCGTGTCTAAAATCGGCGCTCTCATTGATATGGGCGTAAATCTTGACATTATAACGAAAAGCGGCGCATGGTTCTCGTATGGCAACGACCGTTTGGGGCAGGGCAAGGAGAACGCTAAGGCGGCTCTTGAGAAAAACCCCGATATGCTTCAAGAAATCGAGGACAAAATTCGCGCCGAAATTCTTTCCGGCAAGGGGTTCGATGCGGTAAGCGATATGGACGAAGACGATATTGCGGAAGAAAAACGTAAAGAAGCGGAACTGGAAAAATCCATGAAGGAAGAAGAATAAGGTGGCTAAACCCAAGAAGACGGCGCTAATGACGGCCGTGGACATACTCGCCCGCCGAGAAACCTGCGAGGCAAAGTTAATCGAAAAACTGAAAATTAAGGGTTTCGACTCCGAGGAAATTGAAGGAGCCGTCGCAAAGTTAAAGGAGATGAACTATCTCAATGACAAGGCGGCGGCTCGTCGTCAATTTGAATACTTATACGAGGAAAGCAAGAGTTCCGTCAGAGAAATCGTTCTAAAACTGATGCGAAGGGGTTTTACCAAGGAAGACATAGACTTGTGTTTGCCCGAAGACAGAGAGGCGCGGGAAAATCGGGAACTTTCGGCGGCGTTAAAATCCCTAAAAATAAAATACAAACAATCCGCCGATCCCGCAAAAATGAAGGCGTACCTGTACCGTCACGGCTTCTCTGTGTCCGTATGCGCTCAGGCTGTGAATGAGTTTTTGGGCGAGGAGTGAAGATTTTATGCCAAGATACGGCGAGCTTAAACGAGAGTTTGAAAAAGCGGGTTGCAGAAAAACGAGAGAAGGCACCAATCACGAATGGTGGTACAGCCCGATAACCGATGAGGAATTTCAAATGGGCAGGCATAACGGCGAAGAAGTGCCGAAGGGCACGGAAGCTGATGTGAGGAAAAAAGCCGGTGTCCCTAAAAGACATTGACTTTTTTTGCATGCTTTTCAAGGAGGTATATTTATGAAATACGTGTACCCTGCAATTTTTCAAAAAGACAAGGAAGATGAAGATACTTGGTGCGTTTATTTCCCCGACGTTGATGGCGCCGCCACCTTTGGAAGAACTCTTTATAAAGCTATGGAAATGGCGGAAGACGCTCTGTGCGGCATAATGGTGATGTATGAGGATTTTTTAATGGGCAGGAACAGTTTTCACATGAAAAATCGTATAGTTGCGCCAACTCCCATTGAAAAAATAAAAGCCGAGCCGGACGAATATTCCACAAGCGCCTTTGTGACGCTAATCAAAGCCGATACGGACAAATACAGAAGACAGCTGGCGGAAATGCAGATAAGAGAAAATAGGAAGCTGCTGAAAAAGTTAATCGAAAATGGGATGATATGCGACGAACCGGACGAACATATAAACGAAAGAACACATGAACAGATAAACGAAAAAACAGATAAAAAAACAGACGAAAAAACAGATTCAAAGATAAAAGAAGCGGCGTAAAACCTCACTACAATCCAAATCAAAACCAATTATTAAAGTTTTTTCTTTCTCTTTTTTCTTTGCTTCTTTCTTTTTTCTCTTTTCTACGCTTCGCTACGCATACAAGAATCGCTAAGTGCTAAAGCACTAAGCGGTTCTAATATCTTTTTTACAAAAAAGAAAAGAGTAAAAAAGAAAGAAGAAATTTTCTTATAGGAGTGACATTATGGGAAAGATAATGGTTATAGGAGCGGGGGGAGTTGCCTCCGTGGCTATACACAAGATTGTTCAAAATAAGGAAGCTTTTTCCGAATTGGTTATAGCGTCAAGGACAAAGAGCAAATGCGACGCCTTGAAGGAAAAACTTGACGAGAGAGGCGTTAAGATTGAGACTGCGGCGGTGGATGCGGACGACGCTAAGGCTGTCGCAAAGCTTATAGCAAAGCATAATCCGGACGCAGTTTTGAATTTGGCGCTTCCGTACCAAGATTTGCCGATTATGGACGCTTGCCTTGAAACCAAGACGAATTACATTGACACCGCCAATTACGAGCCTAAGGATACGGCTAAATTTGAGTATAAATGGCAGTGGGCCTATAGGGAAAAGTTCGAAAAGGCGGGGATAACGGCGCTTTTGGGTTCGGGCTTCGATCCGGGAGTTACGGGAGTGTTCTCGGCATACGCCATGAAACATCACTTTGACGAGATTGAAACCATAGACATATTGGATTGTAATGCGGGGGATCACGGCTATCCCTTCGCCACCAATTTTAATCCTGAAATAAATATCAGGGAGGTTTCCGCCAAAGGCAGCTATTGGGAAAACGGCAAATGGATAGAAACGGAGCCGATGGAGATAAAGCGGGTATACGATTTTCCGGAAATCGGAAAAAAAGATATGTATCTCTTGCACCATGAAGAATTGGAATCACTTGCGTTAAATATCAAGGGAATTAAAAGAATTCGGTTCTTTATGACCTTCGGCGAAAGTTATCTCACCCACCTTCGTTGCCTTGAAAACGTGGGCATGACCTCTATCGAGCCTATAGATTTCAACGGGCAAAAGATTATACCTCTTGAGTTTTTAAAAGCCGTATTGCCGGACCCTGCGTCGCTTGGCCCCAGGACTAAAGGAAAGACCAATATCGGCTGCATTTTCCACGGGGTTAAGGACGGCAAAGAGAAAGACTACTACCTTTATAACGTCTGCGATCACGAGAGCTGTTATAAGGAAGTGGGTTCTCAAGCAATTTCTTATACCACGGGGGTACCCGCCATGATAGGCGCGGAACTTATTATAAAGGGAATTTGGAAGGGACCCGGGGTAAAGAACATAGAAGAATTCGACCCGGATCCGTTTATGGAAAGGCTGAATAAATGGGGGTTGCCTTGGAAAGAGAGTTTTGACCCCGAAAAGGTGGAATAAGAATGGGACATTCCTCGTGGGATAAGGTTCCGACGCCTGCTTATGTGGTTCATAAGGAATTGCTTGAGAAAAACCTGGAGATATTGGTCGCTTTGCAGGAAGATACGGGCGCTAAGATATTATTGGCGCAAAAATGCTTTTCAATGTATTATTATTATCCCCTGATAAGCAAATATTTGTCGGGTACGGCGTCAAGCGGACTGTATGAAGCCAGACTTTCCAAGGAGTATTTTAAAAAGGAGAACCACACTTTCAGTCCCGCCTTTAAAGCGGATGAATTTTCGGATATAATAAAGTATTCGGATCATATAGTGTTTAATTCCTTCAACCAACTGAAGAAATTCGGCGAGAAGGCAAAGTCTCAGGGAGTATCGGTGGGGCTTAGGCTGAACCCCGAACATTCGACGCAAAAAGACCCCATTTACGATCCCGCCGCCCCCGGAAGCCGCTTGGGAGTTCCCATCGGTGAGTTTATGCCGGAAGAAATCGACATTTTGGACGGCTTTCATATGCACACTCTATGCGAGCAGGGCGCAGAACCGCTGTATGAGACCGTTCAAGTCCTCGAAAAAAAGTTTGGCGAATATTTTAAAGGTAAGAAGTGGATAAATTTAGGCGGCGGTCATCATATCACAAAGCCCGGATATAACATGGAACTTTTAAAGAAAATCATCGAACATTTTCAGGATAAGTATAATCTTGAAGTTTATCTGGAGCCGGGAGAGGCTGTCGCGCTAAACGCAGGTTTTTTGGTGACGACGGTGCTTGAGGCGAACGAAAACCTAGGTTTCGTCATAATCGACGCATCAGCGGCCTGTCATATGCCGGACGTGTTGGAAATGCCCTATCGTCCCGAAATATTGGGAGCATATCCAAAAAACGAAAAGCCCTATTCGTACAAAATCGGCTCCGCAACCTGCTTGGCAGGAGATGTCGTTGGAGAATACTCTTTCGAGCATCCCTTAAAAGAGGGCGATCGCCTTGTATTTTCGGATATGGCGATTTATTCGATGGTAAAAAACAACACCTTTAACGGAATGCCCCTGCCCGCTATCGTCGCAGTTGACGGCGAGGATTATGATATTGTAAAAAAGTTCGGGTACGAGGATTTCTTGGGAAGATTGTCATAAGGGAAGTTTCTACTTTCTTTTCTCTTTCTCTTTCTTTTTTGAAAAAAAGAAAAGAGAAAGAGAAAAAAGAGTTACTATTCACAAGTAATACAACATATTGATGCGAAAGGCGAATTAGTGCCGTTCATGGTCGACCCCTCCACCGCTTTGCGGTCCCCCTCCCCTTTCAGGGGAGGCACTAGAGCGGCAGCTTTCTCCTTACATCCACAAAACTAACAATCAGAGAGCCTCTCCTGAAAGGAGAGGTGCCCGAAGGGCGGAGAGGTTGACCATGAAGAGCACTATTTTTCTTTTTTTACTACCCGTGAATGGTAACATTTTTTCCCCAACCAAAATA
>JAGBMX010000077.1 GCA_017634675.1 Selenomonadaceae bacterium
AATCACCCAATTTACAAATATCTCTAAAAGTGGTATAATTATCGCCGACGGTACAGAAGGAGCGGCGCAAATGACAGAAATTCACTATCTTTGCAAAATTGATAAAAATTTATATAGCGTGGTTACGCCTGACATAACGACAGATGAGGTTATTATATCGGAGGAGCGAATCGCTCACATAAAAGAACGTCATCCAAACGATTACGAGCGTTTTGTTAAATACATACCGGAAATAATAGCGCATCCTGATTACATCATAAGCGCAAATAAAGCGCATACGGCCGTTATCCTCAAGGAAATTGAGGATAGCGGGGAAAAATTTAAATTGATTTTAAGATTAAAAGTTTCAGACGACCCGACAGAGTATAGAAATTCTGTTATAACATTTTGGAGCATTGGAGATACAACGTGGAAAAAAACATTAAAAAACAAAGTTATACTTTACAGCAGAAAATAAAATTGATATAATATCATCAACAAGGGGATAGAGTCTTTGAGGTGAAAAATGCGTCTTCATGCGCCGCATACCTAGCGTAATGGGCAAAAGAGATGTCGGAAGCGACGCCCCGACCAAAGACTTCTATCTTGGATTTTTGTTATTTCAAACGCCCGGCATTCGTGGGCGTTTTTTTATTTCGTCACCATCTCCCTATACAACCCAAACAGCTCCGCCATAACGGCTCTGTCGTTTGCAAAATCGTTGCTGTTCACGAAAAAATTTATCATCTTCGGAAGATATGCGCTAAAGGCTAGGTTGCCACCTCTCCACCGCTTCGCGGTCCCCCTCCCCTTTCAGGGGAGGCACTAGAAAGGAAACTTTTCTCAATATATCCACAAAAGCGAAAATTCGAGAGCCTCCCCTGAAAGGGGAGGTGCCCGAAGGGCGGAGGGGTCGACCATGAAGAGCACTCCCTCACCTGTTATTTCAAACTTCTTTCTTCACCATCTCCCTATACAACCCAAACAGCTCCGCCACGCACCCCGCCTCCGTTATCGTAACGGGGAACCCGTACGCCGCCATAACGGCTCTGTCGTTCGCTTGATGGGCTTGTACAAGTTCTTTTTTCATTCCTGCGCCATATAAAGATGATAAACTGCTATCTTTATAAATTGCTCTAGCTTCTAACTATTCCTTTAGCCGTTTTTTCTATATTGGCTCTTTGTTTGTCCGTTACAGTTGCCCAAGGAAAATTATTATAAACAATATCGTTTGAATAGCGATACCGCATTTCAAGCCTTCCGCAAACCGCTCTCACCCAAGCCATATGAACATTTGACATTAAAATTCCAAAATGGTATAAATCTGCGTTAGGCATGGCAATATTAGCGTCTCCGCAAATATCATCAGCTGTCATAAATCCCATTGGTATATACTTTCTGTTTTCGGAAGAATGTCGCGGTATCAATATATAATTGCTATGTGGTTGTCTAATTTCCATAAAAATAGATGGAAGTTCCGCATATTTTCTAGTGGCAGCTTTAACGCTGGCAAGTCTAAATTCACGTACTTTTTCCGTAGCTTGTTTTAAGATTTTACTTTTGGCGATTATTTCAGGGTCAGCCTTTTCCAACCAAAAACAATATCTTTTTTCATTGTGAATAAATTCTTGCGCACCCCAAAAAGGTTTCACAAAAGGAATTATTTGAGGTTCTTCCTTTTTTATGCGTTCATATTCTTCAGGACTTATTTTCGATAAAAAACCTCCATCTACGGGACTGCTTCCTTTTACTATCTCCGGCACATCCGAAATAGGCTTTTTTCTGCTCTCAACAAAAATATTTTCTCCTTCTACCAAATAAGGATTGATATTTTTTACAATTCGCGCTTTATCGCCGGAAAAGAGTTTTTTCTCACTAGAATTTTTATTTGAAAAGCCCACTATAACCACATGAACCGCCGCTTTGTCGGTGCTCTCACTATCCCAACGGAAAGTTCTGTGGGCAAAGTCTATTTTAACGCCAAAACGCTCAAACAACGGCTTCCACACGTCCGCTACCTGCTCGCCTTGCGTAATTGAATTTGTGGACACAAACGCCGCTGCAATAGTCGTTCCCTGCATAAATTCGGCGGCTTTATAGTACCACCCCGCCACATAGTCGATTTTTCCCGCTTTCTTGTAGGCTTTTCCTTTTTCATCAAGATATGTCGCCAATATATCCGCTTTCTGCTCCTTAGATTGCAACGAATACCCCACAAAGGGCGGGTTCCCCATAATAAACGAGCATTTGTCCTTATCCACTACGTCTTCCCAATTAATCCGCAGGGCGTTTCCCTCCACTATGTTTGCGCCGGTTTTTAGCGGGAAAAAGTCGATTTTAATGTGGGCGATTTCCTCCGTCTCTTGCAGGGCTTGAGATTCCGCTATCCAAAGGGCTGTTTTTGCCACCGTCACCGCAAAGTCGTTTATCTCTACGCCGCAAAATTGGCTTATGCTTACCTTTATGGGGTTATGCTCGCCTTCAAAGCCCAGCGCCATCTCCCCGCCGTAAAGCTCTTTAATCACCTTGTTTTCAAGCCTTCTGAGCGACAGGAAACTCTCCGTTAAAAAGTTTCCGCTGCCCGCCGCAGGATCCATAAATACGGGAGTCGAGAGTTTCTTTTGAAATTCTAGGAGAGATTGCCGCCAAGAAGTAAGGGCAGTCCTTGCCTTGGGCTTTTTTAAGAGCAATTCTTTAAATTCGGTTTCAAAATCATCTAAGAAGAGAGGGTCTATAACTTTGTGAATGTTTTCGATGGAAGTGTAGTGCATACCGCCGGCTCTGCGGGTCACGGGGTTTAATGTGCTCTCAAACACCGCGCCGAAAATGGTTGGGCTAATCTCGCTCCAGTCGAATTGTTCGCTTGCTTGATGAATTAAGAGGTCTAAGATTTCGGGGGTAAACTTTGGAATTTCAATCTCACCACCGTCGAACAGTCCGCCGTTGACGTATGGAAAAGCGGAAAGTTCATCGTCCATATACGGGTCGCGTCTGTCCAAGGGCGTTGAAAGGGTGTCAAAGAGGTCGAGGAGAGCGCGGCGAACATTCTTTTCTCTAAAACTTTCCAAATATTCGCGAAACATATTGCGTTTGCCGAAAATCCCCGCGGATTCGGCGTATAGCAAAAACACCAAACGAACGCAGAGCTTGTTCAGGCTTTTTAATGACTCGGCGTTTGTCGGGTCTTTATATTCCTTCAACAACGCGTCGTAAAGTTTGCCGACGATAATTCCCGCATCTTTTGAAACCTTGGTTTCCCGTTCGATGTCGCGGCTTTTCACGTTTACCAAAAATTGCAGTCGATAATATTCTTTATAAAGGTCTTTTAATAAGATGATTTCCGGCTCCGCCTGCGGGTTTTCCATATCGTACACGCGAAATTCTTCAAAGTTGCACGCCACAATCCAGCGAGGTCGTTTTGAATAGGGAAGTTCCGCGGCGTATCGTTTGGCTTGCTGATAAGGCGTAAGTAAGGTGCCGTCGGATTGTTTAATTGGTTTAGAAAGGTCTTTGCCGAGGGATTTTTGTTCGATCATAACGTGGGTTTCGGGTATGGACGCGTCGATAAAAGAAGTATGGGAAAGTTTCACCCTGTCTTCAAAGGTGATGAAGCCGAAAGGATTTTCTACGCCGTAAACCGTTTGCAACAGTTCTATCCAAAAAGTTTGAGTATGCTGTTTCTCGTCGCCGATGCCGTTCCATTTTTCGCTAAAAGCTTTGGCGGCTTTTTGCTGTTCGATTTTGGTCATGTTGTCGCCTCCTTGGGTTTGTTGTAAAAATTCAACGTTCGGCGTGATTTTCCTTTTTTGTTGCTGACGGTATAATTCAAAGGTCTAACCTTTTCTTTGTCAATAACAAGTACGCATCAAAGGCAAGGTTGCCACATCTCCGCCCTTCGGGCACCTCCCCTGAAATGGAAAGGGAACTGTGCAGCGGTGAAGGGGTCGACCATGAATAGCACTATTTAATCTTTTACATATAATTATAAATTTTTATGAAGCGACCGTGATATCACATTGATATCTATTGCCTCTCGAGGCGTATTTATGCTATATTTATATGAGACAATATTATAAAGAATCACCAACCCAATGATTGTACTGTTATGCAGACTTATATATTTCTATAAAAGGTATAAATTTGTATGGCGAAACATTTGAAGACTTATCAAGAATTAACCGCCGGTAAATAAACTACACTAAAATGGGGAAGATTGATGAATAAACCCAATAAAGAAAATATATACAATGATAATGTCTACTTGGAAGAGAGGCGTATCATCCGGGAGGCAATATCCAGAAACAAGCTGGTCTTGTTTGTCGGAGCCGGAATATCAATTCCTGCTGGATTGCCGTCATGGTCGGAAGTCATTGAAGACATCCAAAGCAAATTAGGGGAGGGTTTCCAAGAATCAGATTTCCTCAAAGTCCCACAGTATTATTACAATGAGCATGGTAAAAATAATTATACCGCGTTGATGCGAAAAATTTTCAAGTTTGGGAAAAAATTATATCCTAGGTCTATCCATCGAAAAATTCTAGATTTTCAGACTCAATATATCATAACGACAAATTACGATAATTTGTTGGAAAACGCCGCATTTGAGAGAAATGAAATTATGGATATAATTGCTTGTGATAAGGATTTATCCTATGGTATTGCCGGAAAAAAACTCATCAAAATGCACGGGGATTTTGAACACGATAATTTTGTCTTAAAGGAAGATGATTATTTACACTATTCCATGAATTTCCGATTGATTGAAACATATATAAAGGCTTTGATTGCCGGGAACATAGTTTTATTTATCGGGTACTCGTTCAATGATCCGGATTTAAAACAAATTTTTGCGTGGGTCAAAGAGGTATTGGGAAGCGATATGCCGCAATCCTATATCATCGAAATCAACGAGGATTTTTCTTCCGCTAAAACGGACTATTTTAAAAATTATGGCATTAAAATTCTGTATGCCTCTGAAAAGATTAAGAATTTTCAGAAGCAGTACAGAGAAAAAAATACGGAGAGGATGCTAGATTTCTTACAGTCCGGAGCTGAAAATATATCGCAAATAGATAATCTGTATCAGTATTTAAAACCATTTCAGAACTTAAATTACGTTTGCAATAAATATATAAAAATGGCTTTCCAAAATCACAATCAAAATGCTTCTGTAACCGTAAATCAAATTAGACCGTTAGATAATGAGTGCGCTAAAATGCTCAAGTACATATTGGATTCCGACAAGAAAAACCGCGCAAAACAGGATAACAACAGAAAAAATCCGCAAGAGAAAAAGGCTGGCGCAATACTATCCGTATTAAGAAAAAGTTCTGTAACCAAAATTTCAACCCAAGTTACTCCTAAAAAAGGAACAATCAGCGTTGAGACATTAAATTCATCACTGCCTGATAGCACGAAAGAATTGGTATCGGCAATTTTTTACTATGATTTTGATAAATTAAAGAGAATAAGAGATAAAAACGAAAATGTTCTTTCAGAAGCCAATCCCCTGATTTTGTTGGAGCAGGCATTTGTTTCATATTGCCTGCAAGAATACAAAGAAGCTCACCAATATTTGAAGACAAGCGCCAGGTTAGCCTATCATAGCGATATGTACGAATGGTACTTTATATCTCTTTTGAACCGCAAGTGTTTGGCGGAGATGGTGCGTCACGATAACTTTTGGAATTTACCTGTTCCGGAAAAAGATTGGCAAGAATCGCTGGATATTGATATGGAAAAAGTATTTCTATCCTTACCGGATCTTGGTAATGACCATAATAGATTTTTGCGAGAATTATATACGTTTCAATTCTTTTATACGCTATTTCCTAATGTATACCATCAAACAAAGAAAATTGCCGAAGAGGCGTCCCGTTCATACTCACTTTACATCGGAACACCCGAGTTTGTCCGTCTGGAAGAGGAAATCAAAGATATTTGGCAGTATGTAAACAGTAATTATCTTTTGATTGAACGTTATAAAGAGTATGTTGAGATTTTCCGTATCTATGGAAAACAGATATTGGAAAGTTCCCTTGCGCCGGATATGCCAAATGAAGATTCTTTGGGATTATCAAGGAGTCCGGGCAGCATACGCCCTAAGGAAATAAGTGTTTTTTCCTTACACGTCATTCTGCAATATCTGCCATTAGTCGAAATAAAGAAAGAAGTATTGGAATTAGGAAATAAACTAATCTCCATCAGCGATGATGGAAAAGACTATTTGATAAAAATCATACCGAACATTTCTAAAATGGACAAACGAAGATATGAGGAACTGTTCTATAAAATATTATACATATCCTCCCATATTGAATTAACAAATAGATTCATTTCACTCGTTATAAAAGCGTTAAAACCTTTCGCGTACCCGGATATTCGCCGTTACGGAAATGAAATAGCAAACTTTTTTTATCATGTTGAACAATATTGCCCTGATATTACGGATTCCGATGAAATAGCAAAAGACTTGCATCAATTCCTAGAAGGAATACTGTCGAAATCTGATTCCGTTCATGATGATAAAACCGCTAAACAGAATGTTTGCCATATCCTTTACACGGGAATTTCCCTGTATAAAAAAATTCACGGAAGTTTTGAGAGTTCTGTTTTATTGCAACAGATGAATGATACCTACATAGAAATCTTGGGGTACATTTATCCGCTGCTTCAAGAGTCGGAGCAGAGCAGCATTAGGAAACTTATTTCCGATAAAAAATGGGACATTAATGGCGCAAATATTCATATCATTGGAATTTTGCTTAAAAACAAAGCTATGACCCTAGATGATGCTTTGGAAGACGATTTACTGAATTATGTAAGAAATCTAGAGGATGATAGGAAAACTACCATGCCCAGCCGGTACGAAATCGGTATAGAGGAAACGGCTATCCTTTGCGCGGAGAATTGCTTGAAACAAAAAGATAAATTTTTCTCCGTTATCAAAAAAAGTGGGGTATCCTTTGCCGAATGGATTGCGGACACACAAAACTTCGATTACGAAAAATTTGATTTTAAATGGTTAGAATACTGTTTACCGGGATTTTTAACACAATTAAAGGAAAATGAGCGCGCGGTACAATCCATACGAAAACAAGCAAAGGAAATCTATTTAAAAGGTTTTGTTAATCATAGATTTATAAAGATTTATTTTGAATATTTTGCCTTATAACACGGAAATGTGAAAATTTCGAACTCCCCCTGAAATGGGAGTGGTACTGCGAAGCGGCGGAGGGGTCAACCATGAAAAGCGCTATTTTATACTCTTGCAAATCGTAACTATATCTTCCTTATCCTGTTTTCATAGTCAAAACATTCCCTTGCCACATCGTTTGAAAGATAGATAAGGCAAATGAGATTGGGAATCATCATAAGCCCGTTCATGGCGTCGGAGAAATTCCAGACAAAATCAAGGGTCGTAGTCGCGCCGTAGAATGCGACGATGGAAAAAACAACGCGATAAGTCATAATCGCAGGCCTTGCGCTGATAAGGTACTCAAGCGCTCTTTCGCCGTAGTATTCCCAGCCTAAAAGGGAAGTAAACGTAAAGAGAGCGAGGGACATGGAGATAACGATGGGCGCGGCGTCGCCAAAACGCCTCCGAATAAGCCGCCGATACCTTCCGATGTCATCGCTTCTTTTACCGCAATTTCAAATTCGTCCATTTTAAGCGGTCTTGTTTACCCAGCCAAATCCTTCCCAATGGGGATTGGCTTCAATAAATGCGTCGCGGCTCTGTTTTTCGCCGATTAAAATCACGTTCCAGTCGTTTTCCAAAAGCGCTTTGTCTTCTACTACGCTACTCGGCAAATATATTACAAAAAGCGAAGTCTCGTTTGCGAGTTCCTTTAATTTGTAGGACTTTCCCGCGACCACCTCTACATTGTAGCCCCATGCGGAAAGCTCCCGTTCAAGCCCCTTCACGATTACGCTGTACTTGTACATAAAGATTACAACTTTTTTGTTTTCCATACGCCTCACCTTTCAAAAATTACAGAAATACTGATTAGTTGTTACCATTATCCACGAGTAGAAAAAAAGAAAAATAGTGCTATTCATAGTCAACCCCTCCGCCCTTCGGGCACCTCCCCTTTCAGGGGAGGCTCTCTGATTGTTAGTTTTACGGATATAAAGGAAAAGCTTCCGTTCACGTTGCCTCCCCTGAAAGGGGAGGGGGACCGCGAAGCGGTGGAGAGGTTCACCATGAACGGCGCTAATTTACCTTTCGCACCACTATGTTGTATTTCCCGTGAATAGTAACTAGTCGTCGACTCTTTGATAAATTTTTCATAAAATTTCTTGAAACGTCTTTCGGTTTGATATACAATACAGGTATGTACTCATAAAACCTTCAAGGGGGTATAAGATGACGCTTCACACGGTATCGAAAAAGAATACGGTATATTGGAACAATTTGGCGCAGAAAGCTATTTTCGACGAATTGGCGTTTATCGAACTGTACGAATATTTTTTTCCGCGCATTTATCAGCATCTCATAGCAAAAACCAAGAACGAAACGTTAGCCGATGAAATTGCCTCCGACACGTTTACAAGGATGTATCGTCATTTAAAATCTTACGACCCGAATAAGGGCGCGTTTTCCACATGGCTCTTTCGCATCGCTCAAAACGCTTTATATAAAAAGAACCAAGATAAACACGCCGTTCACGATGCCGAATGGGATGAAAATTTTGACCCGTCGGCACCCGAAACAGAAATGCCCGAGCGTCAATTCTTAAACAAAGAGCGAAATAAGGAGATTTTAGAAGCCATCGCCAAACTTCCAAAGCGTCAGCAGGATATTATAAAGATGAAGTACTGGATGGACATGAAGAGCGATGAAATAGCTCAAAAACTATCAATAGCGCCAAGTTCCGTTCGAGTAACTTTAAAAAAAGCCCGCGAAAAATTAAGGGAATTGTTGGATTGAAAACCAATATCAAAAGCCAACAAAAAAAGGACTGCCGAAACAGTCCTTTTTTTGTTGGTGAAATCAGCCTTCCGCCAATTTCTTGTATCCTGCGTAACGCGCTTCTGCGTCCGCCTGAGTTTTCTTGAAGAGAGCGTCCGCTTCCTCGGGGAATCCGCGCTTCAAGCTGTTGTAACGCACTTCGCCCATTAAGAAGTCTTGGAACTTCGAGAAATCGGGAGCCTTGGAGTCTAAGCTGAACGGATTCTTGTCCGTGCCGACAAGCTGCGGGTTGTAACGATAGTTCGCCCAATAACCGCACTCAACGGCGCGTTTCGCTTCTTCCTGGCTCTTGCCCATGCCAATCTTGATGCCGTGGTTGATGCAAGGCGCATAAGCGATAATGAGGGACGGACCCTGATATGCTTCGGCTTCTGTGATAGCCTTTAAGAGCTGGTTCTTGTCAGCGCCCATGTTGACCTGAGCAACATATACATAACCGTAGGTGCGAGCCATCATGCCGAGATCCTTCTTCTTGGTGCGCTTGCCGGTTGCAGCGAACTGAGCGATAGCAGCCGCAGGAGTGGATTTCGACGCCTGACCGCCGGTGTTCGAGTATACTTCGGTATCGAATACAAAGACGTTGATGTCTTCGCCGGAAGCGAGAACGTGGTCAACACCGCCGTAGCCAATGTCGTAACCCCAGCCGTCGCCGCCGAATACCCACTGGGAGCGTTTGACGAAGTAGTCTTTGTCTTCGTAAATCTTGTTGAGGAGTTCGTCGGAACCCTTCTCTTTCTCAAGAGCGGCGGCAAGTTTGTCCGCTCTGTCGCGGGTGCCTGCGCCGAGGTTTCTGTTTTCGAGCCAATCTTTCATTGCCGCCTGCAAATCGCCGGAGCCTTTGCCTGCGTCAACGGCTTCCTGAATAGCCGCCGCAAGTTTCTCGCGAACAGCCTTAACGCCCATTACCATGCCGAGACCAAATTCGGCGTTGTCCTCAAAGAGGGAGTTAGCCCACGCAGGACCGTAACCTTTGTGGTTCTTGGTGTAAGGCATAGCCGGCGCGCTGCCGCCCCAAATGGAGGAGCAACCCGTTGCGTTTGCAATCATCATGCGGTCGCCGAAAAGCTGGGTGAGAAGTTTTGCGTAAGGAGTCTCGCCGCAACCCGCGCAAGCGCCGGAGAACTCGAAGAGCGGAGTCTCGAACTGGCTGCCGATGATGGTCTTCTTGTCCATAGGATTCTCTTTGGGCGAAACTTTCTTGGTGTCAACGCCGTAATCGAAGAATACCTGCTTTGCTTTCTGCTCGTCGTTCAAGGGCTTCATGGTGAGAGCCTGTTTCGGGCAGACAAGAGCGCAGTTGCCGCAACCTAAGCAGTCCATGGTAGATACTGCAACGGCAAAATTCATGCCCTTTGTGGTCTTGGGCTGGATGAACTTCATGCCGTCAGGCGCAGCGTCTTTTTCCGCATCGTTTGCGAGGATAGGACGAATCGCCGCATGAGGACATACGAAGGAGCACTGGTTGCAGGCGATACACTTGTCCGCATCCCATTCGGGAACGTTGATAGCCGTGCCGCGCTTCTCGTAAGCCGCGCCGCCAACGGGGAACGTGCCGTCTTCCATTTCCTTGATTTTGGAAACGGGGAGTTTCTCGCCTTCCTGACGGTTCATAACGTCCTGAATCTCGCTGATGAACGCAGGAACTTCCTTCTTGGCTTCGTTTGCATCCTGAGCGTTCTTCCAGTCGGCGGGAACTTCGACTTTGTGGAGGTTTTCGATACCCTTGTCAACAGCGCCGTTGTTCATATCGACGATGTTCTGACCCTTCTTGCCGTAGGATTTTACGATGGAGTCTTTCAAGTAGCCGACGGCTTTGTCAAGAGGAATGATGTTCGCAAGCTTGAAGAATGCGGACTGCATAACCATGTTGAAGCGACCGCCGAGACCCAATTCCTTAGCAATCTGAACGGCGTTTACGGTGTAGAACTCGATGTTGTTTTCGGCAATATAGCGTTTCATGGAGGCGGGAAGGTGCTTCGAGAGTTCCTCGTCGCTCCAAGTGGTGTTCAAAAGGAACTTGCCGCCCTTCTTCAAGCCTGCAAGGAGGTCGTATTTATATACATAAGACTGCTGAGAGCAGGAGATAAAGTCTGCGTTGTTGATGAGGTACGGGCTGATAATCGGAGTCTTGCCGAAACGCAAATGGCTCATGGTGATACCGCCGGACTTCTTGGAGTCATAAGCAAAGTATGCCTGAGCGTACATATCGGTGTTGTCGCCGATAATCTTGATGGCACTCTTGTTCGCGCCGACCGTACCGTCGGAACCCAAGCCCCAGAACTTGCAAGCGGTGGTGCCTTCGGGGGTGAGGTTGACTTCCTCGGGATAAAGCGCAAGAGAAGTGTTGGTAACGTCGTCCACGATACCGATGGTGAAGCCGTCTTTGGGAGCGTCTTTCTTAAGTTCCTCAAACACGCCCAAAATCTGATCGGGAGTGGTGTCCTTACCGCCTAAGCCGAAGCGACCGCCGACGATGATAGGTTTGATGTCGCTGTCGTAGATAGCGGCTTTAACGTCTAAGTAGAGAGGCTCGCCCAATGCGCCGGGTTCTTTCGTGCGATCCAATACCGCAATCTTCTTGACGGTTTTGGGGATAGCGCCCAAGAAATGTTTTACGGAGAAGGGACGATAGAGATGTACGGAGAGTACGCCGGTCTTTTCGCCATTCTTATTCAAGTAATCAACGGCCTCCATAGTCGCCTGGCAAACGGAACCCATAGCGATTATGATGCGCTCCGCATCCTTTGCGCCGTAGTAGTCAAAGAGGTGATGCTCACGGCCGGTAATCTTCGCCATTTGAGCCATAGCTTCTTCAACGAGATCGGGAATAGCGTTGTAGTATTTATTGGAAATTTCGCGGCTCTGGAAGTAGATGTCCGGGTTCTGGGCAGTGCCGCGGATAACGGGATGATCGGGGTTTAACGCGCGACGACGGAACTCTTTAACGGCATCCCAATCCAAGATTTTTGCGAGATCAGCGTAATCCACGACTTCGATTTTCTGAATTTCGTGAGAAGTGCGGAAACCGTCGAAGAAGTTGATGAAAGGAATACGACCTTTAATCGCAACTAAATGAGCGACGGCCGCCAAGTCCATAACTTCCTGAACGCTTGCCTCGCAGAGCATGGCGCAACCGCACTGACGACCCGCCATAACGTCCTGATGATCGCCGAAGATGTTCAAGTTGTTGGTGGCAAGCGCGCGAGCGCTGACATGGAAAACACCGGGGAGTAATTCGCCGGATACCTTGTAAAGGTTCGGAATCATGAGAAGGAAACCTTGGGACGCCGTATATGTCGTAGTAAGAGCGCCCGCCTGCAAAGAACCGTGCACAGCGCCGGCCGCGCCGGCTTCTGATTGCATCTCGGTTAAGCGAACTTTTTGTCCGAACAAATTCTTCTGACCTTTAGCGGCCATTTCGTCAACATTCTCCGCCATAGGAGAAGAAGGCGTAATCGGGTAAATTGCGGCTACATCTGTAAACGCATAGGAAACATACGCGGCGGCGGCGTTGCCGTCCATAGTTTTCATCTTTTTTCCCATAGATCTTATTACTCCCCTCATATAAATAAAAAATCATACACTAAATCTAAAAAAAAAGATTTGTGAATTATTATACAACAAACATAAATAATTGTAAATAAGCTAAAACAAGAATTTTTTCTTTTCTTTCAGAGTTAGTTACTATTCACGGGTAGTAAAAAAAAATATTGCTCTTCATGGTCAACCCCTCCGCCCTTCGGGCACCTCCCCTTTCAGGGGAGGCTCTCTGATTTCTCATTTTGTGGATATATAACAAGACTAGATGTCCCGTGCCTCTACGGTGAGGGTCTATATCGGAAGAAAGGCGGGAGTTTAAATCTCCCGCCTCTCGGACGTCTTGTTGAAATGCTGACGTATGTAGTTTTTTCTTCTGGCGAAGAAAAA
>JAGBMX010000078.1 GCA_017634675.1 Selenomonadaceae bacterium
AGGCTCTCTGATTTCTCATTTTGTGGATATATAATAGAAAAGTCACCTTCACGTTGCCTCCCCTGAAAGGGGAGGGGGACCGCGAAGCGGTGGAGAGGTCGACCATGAACGGCACTAATTCACCTTTCGCACCACTATGTTTTATTACCCGTGAATAGTAACTCTCAGGTTATTTTTTACTTACTCTTCTTCCCCGTTAAACAAATATCCGTAACGGTTCTGGAATTCCTCTAGTTCCATCTTAAAGGCGTTTGCAAGGCCGGGATCGTCCATATCTCCCTTTTCAATACGCATCATAAAGCCTCTTGCAATCTTATAATGCACTGAATGGATATTCACCTTGCGAACCTTCGTCTTGCCGGTCTCAGGATCGCGGATATCCTCAAAGCGCATGGGAACCGCCTGATTTTCCTGTATCGTGATAAGAGCGCCGCTGTCTCCCCTAAAGAGGAACTGCATAGCCTCATACCCCAAATTTCTCGCATAGTCTATATCGTAAGCGATAGGCGCTGTGCAACGAAGTTCGTAACCGATTTCCTT
This sequence comes from Selenomonadaceae bacterium, assembly GCA_017634675.1. Classification (GTDB taxonomy): domain Bacteria; phylum Bacillota; class Negativicutes; order Selenomonadales; family Selenomonadaceae; genus RGIG9201. The sequence goes on from JAGBMX010000078.1 coordinate 541, forward strand.
ATCCACAATAGCGATATTTATGCCAAGCTTCTTCATTTCCTGCAAAACAGCCTGTTTTAAAATCTGTCCAAAGTCAAGCTCGCTGTAACGAATATGACCGTGTTCGTCAAGCACTATATCCCCAAACGCTTTGAAATCCTCTTCGGAGATTTTTTCGATAACGCCTTCGGCAATAACAGCGACGCCGTAATTTTTACCAACAAGGCGACGCTTTACAATGGAACCGGTCAAAATATCCACAACCTGCTGGAGAGGAATGTGTTCCTGCGGGAATTCTTCCGGGATAATGGTCACAGCGGCGCCTGCGGAACGCCCCATGCCAAGCGCCAAATGACCCGCTGTGCGGCCCATCGCTATCGTAAAGTACCAACGATTATTAGTGGTTCTCGCATCTTCCATAAGGTTCTGAATTTCTGTCGTCGCAAAAGCGCGGGCTGTTTCAAAACCGAATGTGGGAAGACCTTCCGGCAGAGGCAAATCATTGTCTATCGTCTTAGGAACGTGCACTACGTTTATCGTGCGCCCCATCTTGCGAGCGTATTCCGAAACAGCCGTGGAACTGTATGCGGTATCGTCGCCGCCGATAGTTACAAGGTGAGTTACGCCAAGTTCGGTCAAAGTCTCGACGACAGTCCTCAAATCCGACTCTTTCTTAGTGGGATTAAAACGCGACATCTTCAAAATGCAACCGCCGGACAGGTGAATACGGCTGACATTGTTAAAATCGAGCCTGATATAATTCTTTTCGCCCCTTGCAAGCCTTGAAAATCCATCGTACATTCCCAAAACTTCCCAGCCCTTGCGATTAGCCTCGTTAGTAACCGCAGATATAACCGCGTTAATTCCGGGCGCAGGCCCTCCGCCGCAAACTATCGCCACAACATTTTTAATTCCTATCATAAAGACAAATCTCCTTCCTTTTATTGGGCTCCGCCCAAACCCGCAAGGGGCGCTGCCCCTTGACCACGCCAAAGGGCTTTCGCCCTCTGAACTCTCGGGTACTATTTTATTTGTTTTGATGTTTTCATTGTCAAAAAAACTACCTTGTAGATATTCTTTTTTTTTTTTTTTTCCTGCAAAATAAAATAAATTTGTTAAAGTTTTTCTTTCTTTTTCGTTACATCCTCAACAAAATTTTCGTAGGCATAATAAAATTAAAAATTCGCCCGAAGAACCCCTGCCAAGTCGGCGTCAAAACGTCCAGATTAGCTTCTACGGCGCGAAGCGCTCGCCTTGCGGTCTTTTCGTTTGCGTTTACCCTATCCACAAGCACCGTGGTTACGTTTATCCCTTTTGACTTTAGCGATGCGTGAAGCGCCCGCCCGTAAGCGTACACAAAGGCTTGACTTGCCAAAAAAGACGCCTTCTTCCTCTCCCCTACCTTATATTTTTGCGCCGTAAAAATTATCCTTGCGTCTTTTTTCATATAAGGCTTGACTATTTCAGTCAACGCCACGACTCCCCTGCAAGCGGCTTCTTCCTCTATCACCGGATTTTCCTTTTCAAAAAGTCCCTCCGTATGTATCAAATACTTTACCGTAGGATGACTCTCTTTTAACTCCTCTTTTATAGCCGCAAGAGCGTCCACATCGTAAAGATTGCAATTTAATACCCGAATGGGAGTATTGACGCTTGCAAACAGCGCCTGCAACGCGTTCTTATTTTCAAATATCGCCCAAATCTCGTCTAGCTCCCTAGCATCCAAAGCGCGTATTATCTCACGCCCAATCCCGCGCCCTGCCCCCGTCACTATCCCTATAAGCACATTCTCACCCTTTTTAGTTTAAATTCCTTCTTTCTTTTTCTCTCTCTCTTTTTTTTAAAAGAAAGAGAAAAAAAATTTAATAATTGATTTTATTTCATAATATCAAATTTCACACTAAAATCAACTTCGGGAAAGAAACTGAATACGTTGGCGAAGGAGTTCGAAATTTAACATTCTTGCATTGATACGCAGGAAATCGTCTTCAATATCGCCCGTTAATTCCAGTCCGTCGTCTTCCAAAAACAAATCGTCGTCGTAGCTGTTTTTTCCCTCGTTGGCGTTTATTAAACAGTTGGCGTTTGATAGATGCACCGCAACGTCAAATATGCGATTAAAGAGAGCGTCGGTTAAAACTTCCACGTCTTCGCCCTGTTCGTGTAAAATTTTTATGCGGTTAAGCTCTTCTTTCATCTTTTTTTCGTGATATGCGGCGATTTTTCCCAAGAGTTTTCCGGCAGAATTCGCCGAAGCCGCTCTTCGTCCCGTTATTATCTTAACACTGCCCCGCAAAAAAACTCTGTAGCGTTCGGAAAAAAGAGCCTGCATTCCCATTTTGTGATCTATCCCTATGATATATTCGGCTCGTTTCAGCAAAATTTCAACGTCTTTTTTCGGCTGGTCCAAATAAGCTATGGGGAAAAAATTTCGACGTATACCCCGTCGCTTACATTCTTTTCGCAAGAGATTAACATAAGAAAAATGCCCGTTAAACACATAAATCGGATAATTTTCCGGAATTTTTCTTATTGATGCAAAAAAATCATCGGTTGGGTGCATATCAAAAAACGACAGCCTTTCTTTAGGTATCGCTTTTAGCCTGCCTCTTTCGCTTGAAGGCGCTATATACAAGCAATCATCTTCGACCGCTACTTTATCCGTTGTAACGATTTTTATGGGTACCATAGATTCCAAAAACGAACCTACAATAGACGCTATTTCTTCCGCTTCTTCAGTCGTCTTTCCAATGGCAACAAGCTGCAACTTTCGCAAATTTTACATCCTTCCGGTTTATTATTTCTAAATTTTATGATACAATGTTAGAAATTATTTCTTTTCTTTTTTCTCTTTTTTTGTAAAAAAAGATAAAAAAGAAAAGAAACAAAAGAAAAAAGAGAAAAAAACTTTAATAAAGTATTTTTTTCTTACCCTACCTACTCAAATTAAACTCGTTAAAGTTTTTTCCCTCTCTTTTTTCAAAAAAGCGAGAGAGAAAGAAATTTTCGTTAGGAGGTTTTTATGGAGACAAAACTCGCAGTTTGGCTAGTTGGGAAAAAGTATGCGGAAAGCGTTGAAGAGGGTAAAGAATTTTTAAATGCGCTCGAAAAAGGCAATTGCCCGGATGCGCTTTTAGACTATCTTAAAAAGGATCTTGACGTTCTGATGGCGCTCGGAGGAAAGGTTTCCGCCGATAAAGCCACGGAATATTTAAAGGACAAGTTAAAATCCGCAGAAAAACTGATCGCTTTTTGGGAAACCAATCCCAAAGACACCAACGCAATCTTTTTCAACAAAAGGTTGCAGGAATATCTGTCGGCTCACCCCGAGGAACAATCATAAAACGCCTCTGAAAAAATGTCCCCTGGTAATCTCGTTTTTGTCAAAAAGCGATTCTTCGAATTGACGGGCAGCGTCTTCGTCAAGCAATCCCGCCTTTTTGTAAGCGGTTACTATTTTATAAACACTGTCCTTATTTTCGTAACGCCCATCTATCCTAAGTTTCAACGGCATATTTAAAAGTTCCTTCGCATAGGGGAGCATTGAACGCGTCTTACCGTTTAAAATATGCATCCTACAATATTCGTCGGTGACAATGGGAAATTTTTCTCCCTTTCTGTCCTTTAAGGAAAATCTTTCCTTCTTGCACGGCATACTGCACGGCTTTTCGCCGCGCCCGCCCAAGAACGCGCCCATAACGCAATAATCGGACACCATAAGCTCCGCTTTCCCGTGAATTATGATTTCAAGGGGAAGGGGGGCTTTTTTTATCAGCGCCTTTATCTGATTTAAAGTAAGTTCTTCCGAAAGAGCAACTCCTGCGGCGCCATAATTTTTTAAAAACTCCAAGGTTCTTTCGTTATACGCTATAAGCGAAAAATCCGTAAATACGGGCGAGGTTGTTTCCGCTTTCGCCCTGTAAAAAGCGCCTATGGTGTGAACATAAATTCCGTTTGGCTTTAACTGTTCAAATTCTTTCAGCAATCCTTTAAAAAATTCTCCGTCGCTGTTCCTTATAATCCTGGGTGTAGAGAAAAAAACATCCTTACTCTTTTTTCTCGCAATCCTCAAGGTTTTCTCATATTCCTCAATAGGAATTGCAAAATGACCGTAACTTTCGCTGCCGAATATTATCCCATCGGCGCCGCCTTCAAGAGCGGCTTGCGCTTTCTCAAACGTATCGACGCGAACGACCAGTTTATTTTTATCCAAGTTTTTATTCTGTACGATTACATTGGAAATATCTGAAAAATCAACTCTTACGGGAAGGTTAAACGCTTTTATCCGCACTTTTTCAAGCGCGTCAATCGCTCGTCTTCTTGCGTCGTTAATCTCGCTGGCGGGAACCATAACCTCGCCTTCTATCTCCGCCGTAAAATTTTTCAGCCAAAAACTCGTTTCTCCCAACCTGTCAATCTGTGAACGAAGGTATTCCGCAGTAAGCGGGCGTTTCCTTGCGACTTCCCCCACAAACTCCGTTTCGGCTTTCCCGATATTTCCCGTATCGTCTGTAAACTCCACCGCAAGCCTTTCGCCGACTTTCGCCGTCGCTTTTCCAAAAATATCTATCCGCTTTGCACTCTCGTAAGCCGCCTTTGCCCGCTGAATCAACCTTATATCATACACCTTAAAAGCTCGGTCGTTTACGCTGATTTTGCCTTCAACCTTTATTGTCGCAATATCGCCCTCGCAAACTTCCTCGACTTCTTCCCCGTTTACATCAAAAAGTTCCTTCAGCTCCGCCGTAACCCTGCCGCCGACTTTAACCCAAAACTCTATGATATCGCCCTTCCTCAAAGCCGTCGTAAGTTTTAGCGACACCTCGCCCTTTTTAACCTCCGTCACTCGTCCCACCATAACGCCCCTATTATTGGGACGCTTATCGCTCATCATGTTTTTCCCGGGATACCCCTTTAAATAAGCCGTGGTAAAATCCCTGTTAAAAACTTGCCTTAAATCCTCTTTATCCTCATCCGCAACAAAAAAATTCCCTTCATAGAAACTGTCTATGGCGCGTCTATACACTCTCACAACGGTAGCCACGTATTCGGGTCGTTTCATGCGTCCTTCAATCTTAAAAGACGCCGCGCCCGTCTTAATAAGTTCCGGCAATATATCAACCGTCGCCAAATCCCTCGGCGACAACAAATAATTTCCCGCTTTACCCTTTAAAACATCCGTACCCTTTTCATTCACCAATTCATAAGGCAATCGGCAAGGTTGGGCGCATCTTCCCCTATTGCCGCTCCTGCCGCCTATCATGCTGCTCATCAGGCACATTCCCGAATAACACACGCACAATGCCCCGTGCATGAAAATTTCTATCTCCGCTTGGGAATTTGCCGCTATATACCTTATTTCCTCCAATCCCAATTCCCGAGAAAGCACTACTCTGGCAAATCCAAGTTCCTCCAAAGCCCGAACTCCGTCCAAGTTATGAACCGTCATCTGTGTGCTTGCGTGCAAAGGCAGCCTTGGCGCAACTTCTTTTACAAGCGCCGCAACTCCCAAATCCTGCACCAAAACCGCATCCGCTCCGACTTCCTCCAAAAACTTCAAATATTTCCTTAAATCCTCAAATTCCGAGTCCTCCGCAATCGTATTTACCGTTACATGTACCCCTACGTTATGCAAATGAGCGTATTTTATTCCCTTTCTCAATTCTTCTTCATCGAAATTCTTCGCATACGCCCTGGCGCCAAACCGATTTCCCGCCAAATACACGGCGTTCGCTCCTTCGTTTACCGCCGCATACAGCGCTTCCATGCTCCCCGCCGGCGCCAACAACTCTACCACTTCTGTCACCTTGCTTTTACATGATAGTTTCTTACTTTCTTTTTTCTCCTTCTTTTTTGTAAAAAAGAAGGAGAAAAAAGAAAGTAACAAAGAAAAAAGAGGAAGAAAAAACTTTAATAATTGGGTTTCTTATAAATTTATTTTTTTTACGTTCTTTTAGATTACGGGCAACCTATAAATGCTATGATTTTTATCAAAGCATTTTTTCAAAAGCAACATCGCCTCGTATATATTCGTAATTGTCCAATTTAATCTCCTTAAAACCGTATTTTTCATATATATGAATCGCAGGTTTTAACTTGCTGTTGGATATCATGAACAGCCTTTTTGCGCCGTGATCCGTTGCCCACTTCATTGCCGCTTCAAATACTTTGCTGCCGCAACCTTTATGGGATACGTTTTTGTTGGATGCGAATTTGCAAATTTCCCACGTACCGTCTGTCATAGGTTTTGCCATGCAGGTAGCAAGAGCCACACCGTTATCAACCGCAAAATATATCATTGCGCCGGTTTTTAATTCCTCGTCGATTTTTTCAAAAGTTTCCCTGTCTTCATCTTCAAGAAACCCGAAATTGTCCACAATCCAAGCTGTGTTAAAATCTATGAAATCCTGCTTATATTTTGGGTCGTATTCAATAATTTTCAATGTACGCTCTCCATTCATGTATATTGTCAGCCTTTTCTTCGAGTACCCTTACCCGCTTTCTTGCTTCTCAACCCTCTAAACGAAATTTTTTTCCTCAGCTTTACGTCTTTTTCTCTCGCTGCCGCTTTCTCATCTGCAATACGCTTCTTCTCATTGTCCCTATGCTTTATTCTCCGACGGCTCTCTTTTTCATGGCTTTTTATCAGCTTATTTCTTATGGCGGCTTCGATTTTCCTTAACTTGTCGTAATCCTTTGCCGTCGCAAGCGTGACGGAAACGCCCTCTGCGCCGCCTCTGCCGGTTCTGCCGATTCTGTGGATATAGCTTTCCGCGTCAATCGGCAAATCATAGTTGTAAACGTGGGTCAAGCCTTCAATGTCAAGCCCTCTCGTGGCTAAGTCCGTAGCGACAAGTATTTGCAACTTCGTCTTTTTAAAATCTTCTAATACCCGTTTTCTTTGCGCTTGCGTTAAGTCGCCGTGAAGTTCGTCCGCCAAATATCCCCTTTTGGCAAGTTCTAACGCCAGTTCAGCCACCCGCTCTTTGGTTCTGCAAAACACCAGCGCCAAATAGGGACGCTGTTCGTTTATAAGGGAGCATAATGTGTCGCATTTTGTGTCTTCCCGTACCGTTACGGTTTCTTGACGAATATTTTTTAAATTCATCTCCTCAGCTTTTAAGAGAATTTCAACGGGATTTTTCATGTATCGTCTTGAAATCGCCCGGACGGAAGGCGGTATCGTCGCCGAAAACAGCCATATATCCCTATCGGACGCAGTTTTTGAAATTAACGCTTCCGTTTCCTCCAAAAATCCTCGTCGCAAAATCTCGTCCGCCTCGTCGATAACTACCCTGTTTACCGAGGATAAATTCAGTCGTTTTCTTTGAATATGGTCAAGCAACCGCCCCGGCGTTCCCACCACAAGGGCGGGGATTTTAGAGAGTTTCTCGCTTTCCCTCAAAAAATCGCTGCCGCCGTGTATAGTCGCAACTTCGTGTCCGGTAACTTCTGCAATTTTCGCCGTAACTTTTCCTATTTGTATCGCAAGTTCTCTCGTGGGGGCGATTATTAAAACCTGAGTCGCCGCAGCATTTTTTAATTTCTCAAAAATCGGCAGAAGGTACGCCAAGGTTTTTCCCGTTCCCGTTTGGGACTGAAAAATCAAATCGCCGCCTTTTCTCGCCTTTGGTATGGCGAGAATTTGCGCCTCCGTAGGCGTAACTATCCCGCTCTTTTTAAGCGCGTCCGTAACCTTTTCGCTTACTCCCAAACTTGCAAAAGTCGTTTCCTTCATATAAATATCCTTATTTTGCCAAAATTTCGGTTCCCGTCTCAGTAATAAGCACCGTTTTTTCCCACTGCGCCGACAGCGAACCGTCGTGTGTTCTTACCGTCCAACCGTCTTTTTTATCGACGTCCACATGATAATCGCCCTGATTTATCATGGGCTCCACAGTCAGCACCATGCCCGGCACAAGCAACATACCCGTATTTTTATCTGCGTAATGGGCTACATACGGTTCAAGATGAAAAGCTTTTCCGACTCCGTGGCCGCCTAAAGCCGTAACAACAGAATATCCCGCTTCTTTCGTCCGTTTTTTGCAAGCTGCGCCGATGTCGCCCACCCATCCCCAAGGACGAATGGCGGCAATACCGACTTCCATAATTTCTTTGGTTGTGTCAACCAATCTTTGCGCCTCAGGCGTGGTTTTTCCACCTACAATATACATTCTCGATGCGTCCGCAAAATATCCGTTTAAATTCGTGGTGACGTCCACATTCACAATGTCCCCTTCCTTCAAAATCGTATTTTTTGAAGGAATACCGTGACAGACCACATCGTTTACCGATACGCATATATTTTTCGGAAATCCCTCGAAGTTTAAACAAGCGGGTATTGCCCCATGACTTTCGATATAGTTCTTTGCCGCATCGTCCAAAGAAACCGTATCTATCCCCGGCTTTATCATCTCAGCCATTAAATCAAGCACAGCGTCGTTTATCACGGCGCTTTCTTTTATCTTGCGAATATCCTCTTTATTATTGATAATTTTCCGCGGGGGGCGCATTTGCCCCAAGTCGCGCCTGAATTTTATTTCAGATAATCTCTCGTCAAAATCGGCGTGGCATTTCTTGTATTTTTTTCCGCTGCCGCACCAACAAGCGTCATTTCGCGATAGTCCCATAATACTGCGGATCCATCCTTTCATTCCGAAGCTCATTTAAATTACGCTTCTTTCAAAAATGCCACATACCCCTTTTTAGTTTCGTACAAATCTATCTTGCTCGTAGCCTCCCAAGGAGCATGCATGGAAAGCACGGGAACGCCGCTGTCTATTACCTGCATTCCGTACTTGCTCATAATATAAGCGATAGTTCCGCCGCCGCCCAAATCTACCTTACCAAGTTCCGAGAATTGATAGTTTACGTTATGTTTATCAAGCATTCCCCTCAGTTCTCCCAAATACTCCGCATTGGCGTCGTTTGCCCCGGATTTTCCTCTCGAACCCGTAAACTTATTGAACACCATGCCTTTGCCCAAATACGCCACATTCTTCTTATCGAAAGACGATGCGTAAAGTGGATCAAATGCGCTAGACACATCGGAAGAAAGCATTTTGGAATTTGCCAAAGCCCTTCTTAACTTTAATTCGCTGTATTCGTCCCGTAAATTCATAACCTCAGCCACGGTATTTTCAAAAAACTTCGAGTGCATACCCGTTGCGCCGACGCTGCCGATTTCTTCCTTATCCACTAACAAGCAGCAAGCTGTTTTCTTTCCTGCGCCGACTTCCATCATTGCCACAAGAGAAGCGTAAGAGCAAACTCTATCGTCTTGCCCGTAACCTAAAATCATGCTTCTGTCAAGTCCCATCTCTCTTGCTCGTCCCGCAGGTACAAGGCACAACTCCGCCGAGAGGAAATCATCTTCCTCCATGCCGTATTTATCCTTGATAAGCTTTAAAATTCCCTCTTTAACCGATTCCTTATCATCTTTCTTCAACGGATAATTTCCGATTAAAATATCCAAATTTTCGCCTTCGACAACCTTTGCGCCCTTTTTATCCATCTGCTCGCTTGCAAGGTGAATCAAAAGATCCGTCACGCAAAAAACCGGATCCTCCGCATTTTCGCCTATATTTATTTCTAACTTACTGCCGTCTTTCTTAGCCACAACCCCGTGCATAGCGAGCGGTATCGCAACCCACTGATATTTCTTTATGCCGCCGTAATAATGAGTGTCCAGATACGCCAATCCCCCGTCCTCATAAAGCGGATTTTGCTTAACATCCAGTCTGCAAGTATCAATATGCGCGCCCAGTATAGTCATGCCCTTTTCAATCGGCTCTTCTCCGATAGCGAAAAGCGCCAACGCCTTATCCATATTATTCGCGTAAACCAAATCCCCCGGCTTCAACTTCTCGCCCTTATCCAAAATCTCTTGTAAATCTCTATACCCCTTCTCCTTAGCGACCCTAATGCACTCTTTAACGCTCTCCCTCTCCGTCTTGCAATCCGATATAAAATCAATATACCCCTTTGCAAGCGCATCCAAATTCCTCTTATCTTCTTCCGTATACTTGCTCCAAACCGACGGTTTCTTGTTTTTTTCTTCCGACATTTTTCTTTTCCTCCTTTTTGTTGGGGCTTTGCCCCAAACCCAACAAGGGGCGCAACCTTACGGTATGTAAGCCTCTAAGTGCTAAAGCACTAAGAGGCTCAGCATGCCCCTTGACCCCGCCAAAGGGCATTGCCCTCTGGACTCCCGGGTGCGCTAATTTATAGTTTTGTTGTTTATAGCAAATATTTGTTTATTGTTTCAACAAAACTTTCTTTTTGTTCTATTTTATTGAAAATATCTCTAAGTTTTGCGCCGCCGGTCATGCCTTTGGTATACCATGCTGCGTGTTTTCGCATTTCTCTTACGGCTATGTATTCGCCTTTAAACTCAACCAATAACGTTAAATGCCTAAGCATCGTTTCGGCTATTTCCCACTTACTCGGCGCGCCTAATTTTTCGCCCGTTTTAGCGTAATGAGTCAGCCTCTTGAATATCCATGGATTTCCTTCGGCGGCGCGTCCTATCATAACGGCTTCGCATCCCGTAACAAGCCTTATTTCGTCTAAATCTTCTTCAGTTCTGATATCGCCGTTTGCGATAACTGGGATTTTTACGGCTGCCTTAACTTTTCCGATTTCTTCCCAATTCGCTTTTCCCGAATAAAAATCTTCCCTCGTTCTGCCGTGAACGGCTATAGCGTCAACTCCCGCATCTTCCGCCAGTTTTGCGACTTCGACCGCATTTATATGCTCTTTGTCCCAACCCAAACGCATTTTAACCGTAACGGGAAGTTTAACCGACTTTCTTAAAGCCGAGAGTATTTCATAAGCCTTTGAAGGATTTTTTAACAACGCAGAGCCTTCATGATTTTGCACTATTTTCGGCGCGGGGCAACCCATATTAAAATCTATGATGTCCGCCGTTCCCAAATTTTCCAGATATTTTGCGCCTTCGGCGACAACGTCCGGCTCGTTTCCGAAAAGCTGTATCGCAAGCGGTCGTTCTTTTTCGTCGCTTTCTAGCATTTTAAGCGTTCGTTCGTTGCGATAATGTATCCCTCTTACGCTGACCATTTCGCCAAACGCCAATGGACAGCCCATTTCCCTTGCCAATATTCGATAGGCTCTATCCGTAACTCCCGCCATGGGAGCCAAAAAAATCGGCGTGTCGAATGTGAGATTTCCTATATTCATTCCTTCTTCTCCGAAGGATTTTTTTTCATAAGATGCATATTCCTTTCATAAAGCACTCGCAGCCCCGCAAGGGTCAAAAAATGGTCGATTTCGTCGATTGTATCGGATTCGCCCATTATCATGCTAGCAAAACCACCCGTGGCGACAACTTTCATTTCGCCGCCAAATTCTTTTTTTATTTTACGAACGATAGTATCTATCTGCCCGACGTAACCAAAGACGATTCCCGCCTGCATTCCCTGAATTGTGTTGGTGGCGATAATCTTAGGCGGCGGCACTAATTCGACCCGAGGAAGTTTTGCGGTAAATTGAAAGAGCGCGTCGGCGGATGCGCCCATGCCCGGCGCAATCGCTCCGCCCAAAAAATCCCCGTTTTCGGCTACAACGTCAAAGGTCGTCGCCGTGCCGATGTCTATGACAATAAGCGGTCCGCCGTATTCTTCATAGGCTCCGACCACGTTTACGATACGATCCGCTCCTATTGCGCCCGGATTTTCGTAATGAATTTTAATCCCCGTTTCGATATCGGGCCCAACAACGAGAGGACGAATATTAAAATATCTCTCGCACATTTTCACCATAGGCACCACAAGCGGCGGTACAACGGAAGAAATCACAATCGCCGTCACGTCTTTCATGGAAATTCCCTGATAGCGAAAGAGATCGTTTATAAGCATACCGTATTCGTCGCCTGTTTTCTGGCGATCCGTCGATATTCGCCAATGTTTTAAAAGTTTCTTTCCCTCGTAAGTACCCATCACGATGTTGCTGTTGCCGATATCAAAGACTAAAATCATGGTTTTTCCCCATTTCTCTTATAGAAACATCTCCCGCCAAAACGCGCCTTACCTTACCTTGGGATTCTACCAAAAGCGCCCCTCTTTCGTCAATATCCAAAGCGAACCCGGTAAACTCTTTTCCGTCCCCCGCATTTATCACACGAACTTCTTTGCTTAGAGTAATCGAAAATTCTCTCCATCTGTCAAAAATTTCCTTGAAACCATCCTTTTCCGCCTTATTATACAATTTTTCCGCAAAATATAAAACCCGTTGCAAAAATTTGGCCCGATTGATTTTCTCGCCCTTCATAATTTGCAAAGATGTTGCTGTATCTCGAATATTTTCGGGAAAATCTTCTTTTGCAAAATTTACGTTTATACCTATGCCGATTATCACGGAATAAGTTTTGTCGGGATTTGTCACCATTTCCGTCAAAATCCCCGCAATTTTCTTTCCATCGTGCATAATATCGTTAGGCCATTTTATCTCGGCAACGAGAGAAATCTCTTTCATAGCGAGGGCAACAGCGACAGCCGCAAGCAAAGTGCATTTCGGCGCGTCTTCCATATTGAACTTCGGACGAAGCAAAAGAGAAAACCACAATCCCTTGTATTTGGGAGTATAATAAGCCCGCTCAAGTCTCCCTCGCCCTGCGCTCTGAGATTCTGCGATAAAAAGCGACCCATGCGGCGCATTTTCTTTAGCATATTTTTTCGCTTCAAGATTAGTCGAAGCAGTTTCGTCATAATAATGAATTTTTTTACCGAAACAAGACGTATCAAGCCCATCTAAGATAACTTCGGGAAAAATATTGTCTGTATTTATGTTCATATAGTCACCTTTGAGTAAAAAAGGTTATTAAGTGCGTTCATGGTCGACCTCTCCACCGCTTCGCGGTCCCCCTCCCCTTTCAGGGGAGGCTTAAAAGCGACATTTGAGTGCCTCCCCTGAAAGGGGAGGTGCCCGAAGGGCGGAGGGGTATCAAAAAGAGAGAGAGAAAGAAAGTAGGAACTATCCTCTACCACAAAAAAGGGACTGCTAAACAGTCCCTTTGAGTCAACGCATAGGCATATTTAACTTCTTTTTAATTTCTATCTTGTTTTTATACATTTCCTCATCGGCGCGGTTAAAGACTGCGGCGTAATTTTCGCCTTCTTCGTGAACGCCCATGCCTGCCGCAACAGATACGGGGAGAGTTACCTCGCTTACCGTTATGGCGGATTTCATGGAAACTTCGAGGAATTCTTGCAAGAGTTCGTCTCTGTGTTCGTAGTCGTGATTTTCAAGTATCGCCGCAAATTCGTCGCCGCCGATACGGAAAACCGGACTGTGAGAGTATACGTTGCAGATGATGGAAGCGGCGTTTTTAATGAGCTCGTTGCCAGCTTCGTGACCGTAGTTGTCGTTCATCTGCTTTAGACCGTTCGCATCAAAGACTACGACCGCATAAGGCGCGCCCTTCATCAAGCTGCGACTTTCGACGTCTTTAGACATTCGCCCGTAAGCCGTGGGATTTCGAAGTCCCGTTAATTTATCGCGATAGACGTAAACTTCAAGTTTCGCCACCATTTCTTTGATACTGGTGACAAGCCGCCCGATTTCAGTTTCGGCGATACTCGGCAGTTTAACTTCAAGATTGCCTTCGGCAATTTCTTCAGCCGCATCCGTAACGCTGATAAGAGGCCGAATTGCAAGTCGTACCAAGAGCAAACTCATGCTTGAAAGCAACATCGCCATAATGAACATTCCAATGATGAAGTTTATCACCATGTTGTTGCGCTGAGCATAAAGTTCCCTGTTAGATCCGGCAATAACAAGTTTCATACCGTTGCTTAAATTCGTCTCAGCTTCTCTGATATCCGGATTTGAAACAATCTTATCTCCCGGATTATAGTCTTTGTGGTAAAGCACGCGGCTATCCTTATCCAAAAGATAAGCGTATCCCCTTCGGTAAATGCTCATCCGTTCGACTTCTCTAATTATACGATTGAAGTTGATGTCCATTCCCACGATGCCGATTAACCTGCCGCCGTGATATACCGGGATAACGTAAGAAATCATATATATTCCGAGATTTTTGTTGTGATACGGCTCAAGCCAAGTGGCTATGCCGCGGCTAACCGGGATATAATACCAACCGACACGTTCAACATCGTCTTTTCTAAATTTCCCTAAATCCGTAAGTTCCCTCTTTTTAAAGCGTCTGTCCTCGCGACCTCTGAAATCGACGTGTTCGACAGACCATAAGAAACCTACGTGTTCTTTTGCAATCTCAGGAGCAAGCCGCACATAAAAAGCAACGCAACCATCCGTATTTTCAGCTATTGTTGAGCAATTCCTTTCAAGTGCTCGCATATAGTCTTTGCGATAATTCACATCGGTTACAAGTCTTTCGTAACTTTGCAAATCCGCTTTCATAAAATCGCGCATACTGCCCACGGATTGTTGTACGCCGTCAAAGGAACGGGCAAGATGCTCGGTTTCAATTAATCCTATCTGCTCCAAATCAACCTGCGCTTGATCGTCCAAAATCCTGTTGACAGCAACCAATCCGATGCTGCCCATAACGAACATGGCGACAAAAACCAAGTCAACTATCAAAAGCATTATCCACATTATAATGGAGCGTCTGTAATATACGAGGGCGAGGGATAAAATCACCATCGTAAAGGCCATTATGCTTAGAATTTCGGAGCTAAACTGCCACCATACTTCAACCGTGTCCAGATTCTGTATCAAACCCGAAAGATCCAGCACGAAAAACAGGACAATGAAGAGAACATATATGTGAAATTCCACAAACAGCAAGTCCCTACTGTGAGATTTGCTGATTTCCTGTTTCGCTTTAGACTCTTTCACCGGCGAAAATGGACGGAAACACAAGATGAAAAACGGTAAGCTGGCAGCAAAACGTACCAACATATGACTGTCCAAAAACGCCGCCGAACGAAAGAGTATCGCGGCTATTATAAGATAATATATGGGAAGTATGAGGTCAACCCATTCCCACACGGCGCCGATAGGTTTAAGAGTGGGAGCGGGTCTGTGAAAATTATAGCCAGATCTGACGAGAGATAATAGAAGCGGACAACCGAACATGACCGCTATATTAAAATTGTTTACAAAAATCAAAAATGCGTATTCAACGACCCTAAACCTCGACGGATCGGTTTGCGACACCATTCGCGCAAAATCGCTTGTATGCGTTGTAAGTCCCATGAAAAGGGAAAGAGTAAGCATACTTATAAATATGATGCCCACAAATTTTATAAGAACGGATCCGCCCAGATGAAAACGGGATCTCCAAGGTCTTACCGCTATGGAATGCCATAACTTGTAAGGAAGATAAGTTGCAAGAATCGCCCATGCCGCGGCGCGGTACACAATGCCGAAAAAATGCACGGACGCTGTACTCGACCAGCCCGCTTCAAGCGTTTGAATAAATAATCCCCAATTATTATCCGCAAAAAACTCGCCGAAGAAAATTCCCACGGCAGCCACGGGTCCCCATGCCAAGCCTAAAATCGGCGGTATAAAGGACGTGACACGCACGACCCCCGACGGCATCATAAAAATATGAGGAGTTACCAAAAGCGCCAAATAATATCCAAGCGACGTTAAGAGAAAACGCACCACCAGTTTTTTCACGCATCACTCCTCCTTTTGCTTTGTTGGGGCTTCGCCCCAAGCCACAGCAGGGGCGCTGCCCCTGCACCCTGCCAAAGGGCATTGCCCTCTGGACTCTCGGGTACGTTAACTGTTAGTTTGGGTTTTTAATTTTTCCTTATTTGTCATAGTGAGTTACATTAAATTTAGGCTCTGGAGCCGTCAACTGTTCCTCCGCATCCTTTACCGTTTTCTTTACTTTTTCTAAGATAACATTACCAATATAAGCGGGATCGCCGGGTTTCGGCTCGTCGTCGTCATCTTTTGGCGAATCTTTCTTTTCCGTTTTCTTTTCAAGCGGAACATACTCTTCCGATTTTAGCGGAGGAGTCGAAATCTCTCCCGTGGTCATGAGTTCTTCAAGCTCTTTTGCGCTCAGAGTCTCGCGTTCTAAGAGGGCGTTTGCGATTAAATCCAGTTTATCCCTATTCTCCGTGATAAGTTCCCGACATTCGCCGTAAACCTTGTCCATGTACTTTCTGATTTCGCTGTCAATCTCAGACGCCACATTTTCCGAATAATTTCTGTCGCTGCCGTAACCTCGCCCTAAGAATACCTGCCTGTCGTCGCTTTCGCCGTATGCGATAGGACCCAAGTTCTCGCTCATGCCGTATTCTTTTATCATGCTTCTTACGATACGGCTCGCCTGTTTTATATCCTGCGATGCGCCGGTGCTGATTTCACCCAGTACCACTTCTTCGGCGACACGCCCGCCCATGGCGACTTTTAACCTATCAATAAGTTCGGAACGGGTCGCATATGACCTGTCCTCTTTAGGCAGCATCAGAGTATATCCGCCCGCTCTGCCCCTTGGGATAATCGTCACCTTATGCACCGGGTCTGCGTGTTTTAAGAGCATTCCCACAAGCGCATGACCGCCTTCGTGATAAGCGGTGAGTCTCTTTTCCTCGTCGCTCATTACATGGGACTTTCGTTCAGGACCCGCCATGACTCTTTCGATGGATTCCTCAAGTTCGGGCATAGCTATGGTTTTCTTGTTTCGCCTTGCGGACAAAAGCGCGGCTTCGTTTACCAAATTCGACAAATCCGCCCCTGTAAATCCCGGCGTACGTCTCGCTAAAATATCCAAATCTACGCCTTCGGCTATGGGCTTTCCTTTGGTATGCACTCCCAAAATCGCTTTTCTGCCCTTTACGTCAGGCTTATCCACGACTATTTGTCTGTCAAATCTGCCGGGGCGAAGGAGCGCCGGATCCAAAATATCCGGGCGGTTGGTGGCTGCTACTATAATAATTCCTTCGTTCGCCGCAAAACCGTCCATTTCAACCAACAACTGATTAAGCGTCTGTTCCCGTTCGTCATGACCGCCGCCGACTCCTGCGCCCCTTTGACGACCTACAGCGTCTATCTCGTCTATAAAAACTATACAAGGAGCATTGGCTTTAGCCTGTTCAAATAAGTCCCTAACTCTTGACGCGCCAACGCCTACGAACATCTCCACAAAATCCGAACCGCTTATGGAAAAAAACGGCACTCCCGCTTCACCCGCAACGGCTCTCGCCAAAAGAGTTTTCCCCGTTCCGGGAGGACCAAAGAGCAGTACGCCTTTTGGAATTCTTGCTCCTAAATCATGGAATTTTTTTGGTTGCTTTAAAAATTCCACTACTTCTTCCAGTTCTTCCTTGGCTTCGTCCGCACCCGCAACATCCTCAAACGTCACTTTAGCTTGGTTTGACATCATCATCCTTGCGTGACTTCTGCCAAAACCAAAGAACTTACCAAAACCTCCGCCTTGACTCTGCTGCATGATAAAGAACCACAGCCCTACGAGCAGCAATATAGGGAATATTGACGAAATTACTCCCGTCCACCAGGGCGGTTCAGGCGGATTTTCCGCCTTTACCACTATTTTCTTATCTTTCAACGTCTGCAAAAATGTCGTATCGTTATTTGGCGCCCCCGGGGTTATGGTGGAAAAATCCGTACCGTCCGCAAGTTTTCCCTTTATTAAGTTTTCAACGATAACAACTTCCTGCACTTCTCCGGCGTTTACCTTAGTCAAAAGTTCCGTATACCCTATATCAACCCTTTTAGGCGTCTTTTGCACCGAAAAATAGTCGATTAAGGTTATAGCCACCAACACTATCAAAAAGTAAAACACCATATTTTGAAGAAATTTGCCCAATCTTTTTCAGCCTTCCTCAATCTTTTAGTTTTGCTTAAACTGCAAGTTTTTTCTTTCTTTCTCTTTTTCTTTTTTGTAAAAAAGAAAAAGAGAAAGAAAGTAACAAAGAAAGAGAAAAAGAAAAAACTTTATTAATTTTAACACTAAATTGTCAATTAACGCACACGGGAGTCCAGAGGGCATTGCCCTTTGGCGGGTCAAGGGGCATGCTGAGCCTCTTAGTGCTTTAGCACTTAGAGGCTTACATACCGTAAGGTTGCGCCCCTTGTGGGGTTTGGGGCGAAGCCCCAACTACTCGTATATTTCGCGTTTTAATATTCCCACATAAGGCAGGTTCCTGTACCTTTCGGCATAATCCAAACCGTACCCCACCAAAAACTCGTCCGGTGTGGTAAAGCCTAAATAATCAATATCCAGTTCTACTTTGCGTCTTTCAGGTTTATCTAAAAGCGCCGCCAATTTTACGCTGTTTGCGCCGCGTCCCGACATAATCTTTCTTACGCAACTCATGGTAATGCCCGTATCTATGATGTCTTCCATTAAAATTACGTCTTTCCCATGCACGTCAAATTCAAGTTCCTTCTTTATATTTACCTCGCCGCTTGAAATAGAGGCTTCGCCGTAACTGGAAACTATCATAAAATCAAACATAAGGGGAAGTTTTATAGCTCTTACGAGATCCGCAAAGAAAATCGACGCGCCTTTTAAAATGCCGATTGCTACGACGTCATGTTCCTCATTGTAATCTTTCGATATTTTGTTTCCGATTTCCTGCACGCGAGAGCGAATTTCTTCTTCAGAAATTAAAACTCTTTCTATATCGTCTTCAAAAGCCCTCATCTAATTCCTCCGCTTTAATGTACAAAACACGCTTCGTATCTTTTGAAACCCTTCCGAAAAGGCTTCTTCTTAAAAATGGGATCCATAAAACATGTTCGCCCGAAAAAATTATCGGATATTTATTTCTTCGACTTCGTTCGATTTTTTCCTCCATAAAAATTTTCTTTACGCCTTTTTTCCCTATTTTTAATTCGATTTTATCCCCATCACGTCTAGGCGATACCCTAAGAACATTCGAAACTTTTTCCAAATCCGCGTAATATTCGTTGGGCAACGTTTTTTTCGGCGGCGCATCTAAAATTTTTACCGTAAATTTCATATTATATTCGGAGAGAATATTTATTCCGGGGATTTTTAAGGTTGCAGGTTGAATTTTTCCCATTTCCTTAAAAATTTGCAGTCCCTTATAAGAAAGTTCGGCAAAAACCCCGCCGCCAAGTTCGATTCGCTTGCCTAGCTCTCTCTTTAACAGCATTTTTCTTATTCCCTCTATATGGATGAAATCCGATAAAACGCCTTCATTATCCAAAAAATTCGTTATTATGCGCCTTTGAACGGCAAGATGTTCCACAGAAAAAAGCGACAGATTTTCTTTTTTTAATAAATCCTGTTTTTCCTTTGCTATTTCCTCCAGATAATCATTCTCGCTTCTTGCAATTTCAGAGAGCGTGTTTAAATGTTCCCTCACACCCTCTTGACAACTCTCAAGCAAGGGCAAAATCTCATGGCGCAGACGATTTCTCCTCATATCCAAAGATAAATTGGTTGAGTCCTCGCAAAAAGGTATGCGATTTTTTTTTGCATATTCCAAAATTTCCTTTTTTGTTACAGGCAAAAACGGTCTTATTATGTTTCCCCTTATCGGTCTCATTGCGGCAAGTCCTTTAACGCCGCTGCCGCGAATCAGATTTAGAAGGACAGTCTCAGCTTGATCGTCCGCATGATGCGCCGTGGCTATCACATTGTAGCCCTCTTTGATTAAAACTTCATTAAAAAACTCGTACCGTAAAATTCTCGCCGCCATTTCAACGGTGATTTTTTTCTCTCTCGCAAGTTCCGGCGCTTTTCCTCTGCCGATAAAACAAGGCGCGTCAAGGGTTTCACAATAATTTGCCACAAAGTTCATATCCCGTATGGATTCTTCTCCTCTTATACCGTGTTCAAAGTGAAGAACTGCAATTTTTAATCCTTCCTCTTTTGACAAACCTAAAAGGAAGTGCAATAACGCCATGGAATCCGCGCCGCCGGAGACGGCTGCGAGAATTTTTTTCTTTTCAAAAAGTCCGTATTTTTTTGCAAATTCTAAAATTTTTTTCTTCATTTTTTTCAAAAAAAGCGCACAAGGCCAAACGCCCCATGCGCCATATTTTAATCCCGTCTTGAACCGCGTCCTCCGCGTTTGGAATCTGTTTTTCTCCTTAAATCCGTCAAACGCTCGTCACTGTCCTTCAAAAATCTTGAAAGCTTATCCTCAAAGGAGGCAGATGTGGGTCGCGCTCCCCTTCTAAAATCATTGTTACGGTTAAAGGATCTGGGAACCCTCGGCTCCTCTTTTTTTTCTTCGGCTTGCTTAATGGAAAGACCGATTTTGTCGCCGTCCACGTTTAAAACCTTAACCTTAACCTTATCCCCTTCGGACAAAAAATCGCGCACCTCTTTAACATATACCCCGGCGACCTCTGAGATGTGAACGAGCCCGGTTTTTCCCTCCTCAAGCTCCACGAAAGCTCCGAAATTCGTAATACCCGTAACAACGCCTTCCAGAACACTGCCTACTTCAATGGCCAAAACAATTTTCCTCCCCAAAAAAAATTATCTATCCTTCCTAACAAGGCTGTAGGGAATTTCCCCCGCCTTTACCATACCAAGTTCTTCTCTCGCGACTTTCTCCAAATAATTCACGTCGTTTAAAAGTTCTCTTTCCTTTAACAGTTCCTCATTCTCTCGTTTGGCTAGTTCCAATCGGCTATCTGCGGCTATCTGATCCATCTCTACCTGATTTAAATGTACCTGTTGATTGATTAAAACGGAAGAAAAGTAGATTATGAAAAGAGCCGCAACAATAATCCACTTATATTGACGCCCCTTTTCTTTTCTACCCATAAAGTCACATCCCCATCATTTTTCCGACCATTGGAAATAATCCGTTGTCGCTATTCTTCTAAATACGGAATTACATTCCTTACAATTAAAATGATCCTTAACATTTTCCATGTCGGGCTTGCCGTCTACAATCCTCACCGGCTGACCTTCCACATAATCCATCCGCTCGCCGCAACGCGGGCAAGTAGCTTTGCCGTCAGGACCTCGCTTTAGTTCCATAGGAGGAATGTCTCCCGTGCGCAAAAGCTTCTTCTTGGGCTTCGGCAAAGGAAACTTATCGAAAAAACCTGAATTTAAGAGTTCTCGATAGAAAACGCCACAAGACCCGCAGACATATTTCGGCAAAGTCGCATCCATATCTACTTTTCCGTTTACTATTTGCACCGGACCGCCTTCTTCTCGCCTAAGAGGAGCGTTGCAATCGGGACATACGAAGCTGCCGTCCTTCTTATTAAGCTGTATAAGCGCCATACGCATCACCAAATCTTACAGAGAAAATTCTTCGATAATATATATTCAATAAATTTTATTAAAATCCTTTTTTGGACGAAAAGTAAATACAGAAAATTCACATCTCCATTATGCCTTCTTTTTTTGAAAATACTCTGATAAACAAGCGGCAATTTCTTCGGTCGAATTCGCTTTCCCAAGCGATTTTGCCGAATGCGCCATATTTTTATAAATTTTTTCGTTAAATAAAATTAAATCTGCTTTTTCCAAAATCGACTCGTTTTTATGAACCCAAATAGCCGCCCCTCTTTCCTCCGCATAAATAGCGTTCTTCGTTTCAGGTCCCGGTATCGGCTCGTGCAATAGCATGGGAAGAGAAAAAGAAAAAGCCTCCGTCATTGTAAGCGCGCCCGGCTTCGTGACAAGAAGATCGCTTGCCGCCATCAGAGTATAAATTTCCTTCGTATAAGAAAAAATT
Source organism: Selenomonadaceae bacterium (assembly GCA_017634675.1). GTDB lineage: Bacteria > Bacillota > Negativicutes > Selenomonadales > Selenomonadaceae > RGIG9201. Next base: position 22,182 of record JAGBMX010000078.1, read on the forward strand.
TTCATTTCATGCTTAGAGTTTTTGACTCGCTCATTTACTCTTGAAAAAAGGGCTGCGTTTTGCCCGGTAACTACGATAATTACAACTTTTTCCCTTAAGTTTTCAAGCTCCGACAGAGATTTCTCAATACCTCCCAAACCCAGACCGCCTCCCATTATTAATATAACTTTTGCTAATGGGTTTACGTTAAGTTTTTGTCTAGCGTCCCTTTTGGAAATATTTTCATGTGGCAAAATCGGTATTCCCAAAGCGTAGACTTCTTTGCCGTAGCCTCTTTCCTGTAACTTGTTTTTCATCTCCTCAGTCGCCACAAAATACAAATCCACGTTTTTATAAAGCCAAATATCATGTAGCGAATAATCTGTAAGCACAGCTGCAAGAGGCGTTTTTTTCCACAGTCCAAAATATCTAAGAAGAGCCGTTGCGCCTTCGGGGAACGGATGAGTAGCAATCATCATATCCGGCTTTTCCCGTTTTAAAATTTTGTGCATAAAAGGGGATGTTAAAAGTGAAAACGTAATTCCCGTAAGGTTCCCGATAACTCCGCCCTCCGAAACTTTATAAAACACATCGTACAAATTGGGCAAGAAAGACAACATTCTTAAATAAATGTTTTTTAGCAACCAAGGAAAAAAGGCGCAATTTTTATCGGTGAAGTCAATTATTTTTATATCGTCCAATGGAAATTTTGACTTCAAAGCAGAGGCGAGAGCCTCGGCAGCCCGTATATGCCCGGAACCGACGGAGGCGGTAACAATCAAAAACTTCATGCGCCAATCCCCCCGTCAACATTCCATACAGCCCCCGTAACGAAAGAAGCCTTATCGCTCGCCAAAAATTCGATGACGGACGCAACTTCTTTTGCCGCGCCTATCCGCCTCAAGGGATAAATCGAAGCCATTTCATTTAAAGCTTCATCGTAATTTCTTCCCGCAAATTGTCTTTCGGTCATAGGAGTCAAAACATCTCCTGGCGCTACGGCGTTCACTCGTATATTAAAACTTGCAAGTTCCAACGCAAGGGATCTTGTAAAAGCGATAACCGCCCCTTTTGAAGCTGAGTAAAGAGCGCAACAATAGTTTCCGCGTACTCCCGCATCTGACGCTACATTTACCACAGACGAAAACTCATTTTCCATAAGATAAGGAATAGCCGCCCTAGTCAAAAAAAAAGTTCCTTTGGTGTTGGTACTCATAATCTCGTCAAATTCATCTTCACCGGTATCTAAAATAGGAGTTTCCGAATAAATGCCCGCAGAATTAACAAGCGTATCTACGCCGCCCATACAACCCGCCGCAGCCTTGACAGCTTTTTCACACTCGTCAACCTTTTTTATATTCGCAGAGAAAAAAAAGGCTCTATCCGAAGCGAGACATTTTGCGGCTTTTTTTCCCTTCTCCTCATCTCTTCCCAAAATAACCACAAAGTCGCCTCTATCAGAAAAAAGTTTAGCAGCGGCCAACCCAATTCCACTGGTTCCGCCGGAAATGACCACACGCCTCACAATAAAGCCTCCAAAATCAATAAATGTAAAAATTTACTTGATTACGATTTTATTTTACAGGAATTGGAACCAAAAGACAAGTACTCGCTTTCCACCGCAGCGGGGCGGTTATAAAAAAATTATGCGTTATGCTTGAAGTTGCCATGATGATTCCTACTTTATCCTCATATAAATCTCAAAAGCTGAATAAGTTCCTCAGGTTCTTCCTCATCCGTTATGCGTCTGTCAAACATTTTAAATCCGTTTTTAGTGTAAAAATCAAGCAGAAAAGAATTATCCTCACATTCCAAAAATTCCACCACGCCGCCTACTATATGTTGAGCCATTTTTACCGTTATATCGGCTAAATTTAACAAATCTGTACCTTGAATTTGTTCTCCCTTGGGCAATGAAAAATTTTTTCCGAGTTGCGCGATAAGATAAGCCGAAGCCGTATAAGTACCTGTTTCCTTATTAAGAACGCTGATTCTTGAAAGTTTTCTCCCCATAGTTTTGCTGATAGCGGATGCGCGGACAGAAACAGGTTTGACGGCTAGGGTAAAGTAACCCGCAAGACTATCTCCGCAATCAGAACGATGCAATACAATATGTGTTACCGATTGATTCTTTTTTGTAAATTCTATTGCATTATGCTTCAAAAAATGTTCAACTTCGAGATTTTTTGGACACGAAAAATCATCAAACAGAATGGACAAAGCACTTTCACCCATATACACACGGTTGCTTTTATCAAGAGCTTCATGTACGTTTATGGAATAAAACGGATAATTCATATCTTACCTTCCGCCTTTAAATGAGCTTTAATTCTTAAAATAGCTTCTGATATTTCTTCCGGGTCAGTCAAAACCTTTCCCACAGGTTTCACAGGCGGACGGTGTTTCGCCTCTTCCTCGGATTCTTCAAACGCTTTTACAAATCTCTCCACCGCAGCGGGGTCCGTTATAAAAAAATTATGCGTTATGCTTGAAGTTGCCATGATAAATCCTCCTTTATCCTTATATAAATCTCAAAAGCTGAATAAGTTCCTCAGGCTCTTCCTCATCCGTTATTCGTCTGTCAAACATTTTAAATCCGTTTTTTGCGTAAAAATCAAGCAGAAAAGAATTATCCTCACATTCTAAAAATTCCACCACGCCGCCGATGTCATACTGAGTCCGCTCAATACGACTGCTTGCAAGTTCAAGCAAATCTGTACCGTTAATGCGTTCGTTTTTGGAGAGCGCAAAATTTTTGCCTAATTGGGCTATAAGGTAAGCAGACGCCGTATAAGTATCATTTGCGGGATTTAACACGCTGACACGCTCGATTTTGCGGCGCATGGTTTTACTAAGGGACGACGCTTTAATAGAGATTGGTTTTACGGCAAGTGTAAAGTAACCTACAAACAAATCTCCTTCCGGCGCATTACGAAACGTCAAATATGTTACGGATTGATTTTTCTTCGTAAATTCCAAGGAACTGCGTTTCAAAAAACGTTCGACTTCCAAATTAGGTGGGCAATTAAATTCATCCAACAATTCTCTTAAAACACATTCTCCCATATAAGCGCTATCATTTACGTCTAAAGTACGACGCAAATTGACGGTATAACATGAATTGCTCATATTTTATCCGCCGCCTTTAATTGTTTTTTGATTCGCATAGCAAAATTTGCCAATTCCTCGGGATTGGTCAGTTCACGTCCCACAGGTTTTTTCGGTTTACGATTTCTCTTTTCTTCCTCCGCTTCGTCCAACGCTTTAACAAATCTCTCCACCGCAGCGGGGTCCGTTATAAAAAAATTATGCGTTATGCTTGAAGTTGCCATGATAATCCTCCTTTATCAATACCTTATTAAGCCTAGTATACCCATAAAACTTTACCATGTCAACGATATAAGTATTGCCGACGCAACAAAAAAGACGCCCCTCAAAGGCGTCTTTTTCAAGATAGTGTAAAATGTCTTCCTTACACAGAAAAGATGTAAATCCCACGCAAGCATCAACTTGCGGTATATATCATATTTTCCTTATAAAGTCTTTAATTTCCTTGTCGCTAGGTATTTTTACATCGTCTTTTTTAGAGTATATCGTAAGCAAATATACATTATTGTCTTGAATGACATAATAAATCACTCTAAATCCATTTGATTTTCCTACATTAACAGACGTATTGGCAACCCTAATTTTAAAGGTTCTTCCGTCAACGCTTATATCCTCAAGTTCATCACCAATAAGATTGCCTGCTTCAAGCTCGTTAGTTACGCTCTCAATATCAGCGAAAATTTGACGATATTTCTTTTTTGCGAAAATAATAGTCCACATCGCTTTCAAAATGTTTTGTCCACAGAACTGTCACGGGAAAACCACATCGTCTCCATATTTTGCTTTGAATCTCGCTTTAACTTCTTCATAAGTAATTCCCTTCGCCTTGCTTTCAAGAATCTGATGAACTTCTTTACAAGCGCCTTCAAGCGACTCTTTAATTGAAATATAGCGTGTATCTGTATACATACGACATACCTCCTGACATTATCGGTTTTAATTAGCTATATTATAATTTAAAACATTTAAAAAATCAATATTAGATAGGGCATATGAATGACACTATCTACATTTTTGTTACTATTCACGGGTAGTACAACATAGTGGTGCTAAAGGTGAATTAGTGCCGTTCATAGTCGACCTCTCCACCGCTTCGCGGTCCCCCTCCCCTTTCAGGGGAGGCAACGTGAAGACAACTTTTCTATTATATATCCACAAAATGAGAAATCAGAGGCCTCCCCTGAAAGGGGAGGTGCCCGAAGGGCGGAAGGGTTGA
>JAGBMX010000079.1 GCA_017634675.1 Selenomonadaceae bacterium
AAAGAAAAATAGTGCTCTTCATGGTCAACCTCTCCGCCCTTCGGGCACCTCTCCTTTCAGGAGAGGCTCTCTGATTGCTAGTTTTGTGGATGTAAGGGGAAAGCCGCTCTAGTGCCTCCCCTGAAAGGGGAGGGGGACCGCGAAGCGGTGGAGGGGTCGACCATGAACGGCGCTAATGCGCTTTTTTCATCAATATGTTGTACTACCCGTGAATAGTAACAGGCGATAAATTTTGTCGGATATTTTAATTTAATTTTAATTGACAATAATTCCCATTTGATGTAAAATGAATACAATCAATGCGGTTGCTTTCGACAAAACTTTTGTTGTCAGTTCGAAAGCGAAGTTAAATTTAAGGAGAGTGCTACGATATGTTTCAGAAGACTGATTTTTGGATTGGACTCGCCGTAGGCGTTGTAGCGGGCGTATTTGGCTATCGCTTTATGCAGGAAAGGGAAAACCAATTCGCTTTGTTGGGAGCGCCTGCCTCTACGGGTGAGCTTCCATTGGCGGAGCTTCAAAGACAAAAAGAAGAACTTGAAGATTTAATCGCTGCGCAACAAGCGAAAAAATAAAAATAAGGCTGCCGATTACAGGCAGCCTTTGTTTTAACCAAAGAGAGCGTTTATGAATATATTTAACGATCCGGAATTTTTAATCAGGTTTACGGAGGTTTCATCGTACATACCTGGAAGGATTCGATTGCGATCAAAGAAACTATTGGGCAATCCGAAATTGGCGCAACAGATTTACAAGGAACTTGCGTCATTTAAAGAAATTCAATCCGTTGAAATCAGTATTTTGACGGGATCCATTTTGATTTTGTACGAACCCGAAGTTATAATGGCGAACGATAAACTTGCCAAAATGGAAGAATATATAAGAGTGAAAGCGGGGAGGAAATAGAATGAATTACGCGTCGGGACTCATGATGGGGACGGCTCTTATTCAAGGTTTCAGACAATTATTCGGAGGAGGTTCCGGTTTTTCCGCCGGCGGCATGGGTGGCGGTCGCGGCATGAGCATGAGCGGCATGAGCAATCTTGGAAATATAATAGGAATGTCCGGTAACGGCATGAGAGGAGGTGTGAAAAGAAATAACGGAGGCGAAATTAACAGCGACTTTAATTTTAAATCCATGTTCTTTGCGCAAAAGCCTCGAATGGAACTCGTCTCATCCACACAGGGTCGACGTCGTTACCGTATTTTAAATCTTACGGAAAGCCAAGCCGAAATGCTTGAAAACGCCCTTAATCGGGTGGAATACATAAACGAAGTCAAGGCAAATCATGTTTCGGGCAGCTTGCTGATTATGTATGACGAAGAAAAATCCGAATCGCTAAACGAGTTAATAGACGCAATTAATACGAAGGTTTTTAAGGTTCAAACAAACGCTTCTGCGACAAATTCTTCTCCCTCGACTATAGAACCCTCCGTAGGCGCTATTACAAAAAGCATAAAAAACACCTTGCTCGCCTTTAACGAATGGGTCGGCAAAAAAAGTTTCGGACTTTTGGACGCAGGCTCTCTTGCGTTTATCTTGTTCCTTATTCGAGGACTTCGCAAGATGATACTCAATCAAGAGTATCCCAACGGCTCTCAAATGATATGGTGGGCGGTGTCGATGTTGAGAGGATGGCGAACCATATAATGTATCAAGTTTACGAAGTTAAGTTAAAAACGAACTTAACAAGAGAAAATCGCATTCGTTTGGCGGCGGAGCTTCGAAGGATAAGAACTGTCGCCGCAGCCTCGGTTGAAGAGGACAAAATTCGGGTATGGACAACGTCGACCGCTTCTTTAAAGCTTATCGAAAAACATATTTGTCGAGCTTTAATGTCGGCGAAAAAATCTTCCGAACATCAGGCGGACAGACTTGCGGAATACAGGCGGGACGCTATCGTTTCAATCGCAAGTTTTGCCGCAATGGAAGCTTTAAAACGAATTGCGCCGGAGGCTTTTTTAGCCACGAAACTTTTAAGAAGCGCCTTAGTTCTCTTTATCGCCGGAAAATTTATCGAAAACGGCGTAAACGGCATGATTAAAGATCGACGCCCCAATGCGGACACGCTTACCGCAACGGCTGTTATCGCCTCCGTGCTGGCGGGTAAGCCTGAGTCCAGCCTTACTCTCCTTGCTCTTTCAAACGGCGCGGAAATGCTTACAAGTTACGCCGCCGAAAAAGCGAGGACTCACATTTCGGGGCTTTTATCCCTTGACCAGCGTTATGTGTGGATAATAAAAGACGGCAAAGAATATCAAATCCCCGTGGAAGAAGTGCGAGTGGGAGACACTATAGCCGCTCATACGGGAGAGAAAATAGTAATAGACGGCAAAGTAATAAGCGGCAGCGCAGCGCTAAATCAGGCGTCCATTACAGGCGAATCCAATCCCGCGATGAAAGGCGAAGGCGCTTTGGTTTATGCGGGAAGCGTGGTTGAAGCGGGGGAACTTGTAATTTCCGTCGAAAAGGTCGGCAAAGACACGTCCCTTGCCCATATCGTGCATTTGGTGGAGGAAGCCCAGAACCGCAAAGCGCCCGTTCAAAATTTTGCGGACAAAATGGCAAATTTCCTCGTCCCCGTATCTTTCTTGGGGGCGGCTATCGTATACGGCGCCACGAGAGATTGGCAGAGAGTTTTAAATTTGCTCTTTATAGATTTTTCCTGCGGATTAAAACTTTCGACCGCAACGGCAATTTCCGCCGCTATCGCCGCCGCCGCTAAACGCGGCATCTTGGTCAAAGGCGGAAATTATATAGAAGCTTTGGCGGAAACCGATACCGTTGTGCTTGACAAAACAGGCACGCTTACGATAGGAATACCTCAAATCGCCTTTATAAAGACAGCTAAAGGCATCGGCGAAAAAGAGATGATTCTCCTTGCCGCATCGGCTGAAAAACATTCCGTACATCCGTTGGCCGTAGCCATACAGAAATATGTAAAGGAAAAGGAATGGACAACGCCTCAGCACGATTCGAGCGAAACCGTGGTGGCGAGAGGTATGAAGGCGGTCGTACCGAATTTCGAAGGCTTTATCGGCGGAAATATCCTTGTTGGCAGCCGCAAGTTCTTGATTGAAAACAACGTTGATATGGGTGAAGAATTGGACGCCGACATCAGGGCGAAAAATTTGTTGTACGTTGCCAGGAATAATCAGCTTATCGGCGTAATCGGTATAGAAGATCCCATTCGTCCCAAGATGAAAAAAACTTTAAATCAAATGCGTCGCCACGGAGTCGATGAGATAGTAATGCTTACAGGCGATTCCAAAGCCGTAGCGGCAAAAGTTGCGGGAGAGATGGACATAGACTCCTTCCATGCGGAAATACTGCCGGAGGACAAGGCGGAATACGTCAACAAATTAAAGCAACGAGGCGCGGTAATGATGGTTGGTGACGGTATTAACGACGCGCCTGCTCTGGCGTTTGCAGATGTAGGCGTATCTTTGGGCGGACGGCAAACGGATATCGCCGCCGAATCTTCGGCTGTGACCATTCACTCGGAAGACCCCGCAAGGCTTATAGAGGCTCTTAAATTGGGACGACGTACCATGGATTTGGTACACCAAAACTTTATGGCGACTATTTTGGTAAACTCGGCCGCCATGTTGTTGGGCGCACTCGGCAAAATCAGCCCCCTTTGGGCGGCTGTCATCCATAACAGCGCAACCTTGTTGGTTGTTTTAAACAGTTGCCGTATATTAAAGGACGAACATAATTTCTTCGCTCATCGTAGGGAGGAGGAGCAGGTTTGACACGCAAAAAGAAAAAATCCTCGTTGGGCGTTCCTCTCTTAATCGCTGCAATAGGAACAGTCGCCTCCATCGCAATCAGCAAAAAACTTCATGTGGGATTCGGCATCGCCCTTGCGGGATTGTCGCTTTTGCACGCATTGCAACATAAAAAGAGTTTTAAAAGATAAGCTCATTGCTAAAACCCCCTCCACCGTCTTTGACGGTAGAGGGGGTTTATTAGTTTTTCTCACTCTTTTTCAATTTCTTTTATCGACTCTTCCAAAAACCATTCGGAAAACTCTGCTCCATCTGGTTGAACTTTACTGTTTTCAATGTCGTAATCCTTCAAATCGTACGGCGCAAAAGCGGCGTCGGCGGATTTTAACATCGAAAGGTCTATAAAGCTGTCTCCCGCCGCATAAACGAAACTAGGTTCAAATCTTTCTTTAAGCCGATTTAAGGCGTTGCCTTTGGAAAGGTTCGGAGGAAAAAGATATATTTTCCTGCCGGTAGCTTCTACATTCAGGGTCGTTTGAAGCGAAAGCTCGGCTTTTATCGCATGAGTATCCGTTCCTTCGTCGCAGTACAGAAATAAAAAGCTCTCGTCTATAATGCGAGATTTAACGTATTTTTCGGAAATTTCATGGATTTTGAGTTGACGCTGCAATTCGTCTTGCCACGGCTCAATAAGCTGTTTCGTATATTTTCGCCATATTATGTCTTCCGTATTGTCCTCCAGTAATATTGCGCCGTTCGCTACTACCGCATATTTCGGGGCTAATCCCAAAGGCCAGCTTATCCTGGCGCACTGTTCGACGGAACGGGTAGTTACAGGGACAAAGACGGATATTTCTTTTAATTTTCGCAGTAAGTTTATGGCTTTTGGCGTCATAAAACTCTGCCTTACGCCTTTATTTATTTCAATGCATATATCTTCGTCTTTTTTGCGCTTAGCGGATACTAGCAGCGTGTTGTCTAAGTCGCAAGCGAATAAGATTTTCCTCATGTCAATTATCGGCCAGAGATTGTATCAGACCGCAGGCAAGGTAATTTTTCAGCGGGTACTCCTCAATCTCTACTCCTTTCTCCTCGGCTAATTCGTAAAGATGCCCCAATCTCTCCTTGTCATTAAGGCTGTGGGTCAAAAGTTTTCGCGGCAGTCTTCTTAACAAAACGCGCGTAGCTTCTCCTATGCCGGGTTTTATCAAATTTATATCGGTAATGCCAAAATCAGCGGCGATTTTTAAAACTTCTTCCATGCCGGTTTGAGAATGGCTCTCGTTATTTTGAGATTTATATGACAACGGCGCAAAATTTTTTTCGATGGCGTCAATAAATTGATATGTCAAGTCTTTAGAGGCAAGTTCCTTATAAAAAGCCGCTCCGTGAAAATCTCGCTCGCTTATAATGTCTTTTCTGTAAAATGTGCGGCTTAAAAGTCCGGATACCGTAGCGTTTAGGCAAGAACTCGCTATTAAAAAATCGTCCCTTTTGCCGTATATATCCGTAATATGCGCCGGATCTGACAGAACCGCAAGTTTGCCGTTTAGCCCCGGATAATCTTTCATGGCAAGCATCAATTCGCGCTGAATGGCGCCTTTACCGATCCAACCGTCCACAAACTGAATTGTATCTTTATTATGACGCTTCAAAATATAATTCATTGCGTTTTTATCTATTCCCTTGCCGCGTATAATGGATATTGTATAATGACAGGGATTTGCGTCGTAGAACTTTTCCAAATAATGTTTTATCAAAATTCCGATGGAAGTGCCGGCTCTGGCTAAAGAAACCAAGGTTACATTTTTTCCCTTAAGCCGATGTATTTTGTCGCTGACCTCGGCCACAGCCTCCGCCGTTATCCCAGCAAAACGTTTTAAAGCCTCGTAATACGCCGTCATATATTTTTCCGTAGGCTCGTATTCGACGGGAAGCATTTCCGAATAATGTGAGCCGCTTTGAATAAGCTTTTCACGCTCAACTGTGCTTTTAGGTTCTACCAATCCGGTGATGTCCTTTAAAAGTATGACGACATCTTCTTTATGATAAGTGCCAAACATGCAATCAGTCCTTAATACCGTATATATCGCCTAAAATTTTTATCTGCTCGGCCCACCTGCCATGGGTTTTTACTTCGTTCATGCGATTTCCCGCAACGCTTTTAACAACCCCTAATTTATCATCTTTCCAATTCAATATTTGCACGGCGTCTTCATAATCTGCCTTGGAAACCCGCAAACTGTCGTATATCAAAGGAAGCTGCGAAGGATGAATGGCGGTTTTGCCTATAAAGCCGTTAATTCTGTCAAGATTAAGCTCTCTTTTAAGTCCTTTAGCCCAACTGCCTTCTTTATTTTCGCCGAAGAATTCCCATACGGGACCCGATACCGTATAATCGGCGGCAAAAACATTTAGTATATCCGTTAAAATATCTCGCACAATTCCAACATCGTAGATTGTAGCGTTTACGGGGCGACGAAGTCCGTATAAATTGCTGAAGTCGTTGCCTCCCACCCGTATATTGAGGACAAAATTCTTAAAACCGTCCAACATATTTTTTAATTCTTCAAGAACTCGCCCCCTCTTTGCAACTTTGGCAAGCATGACGCTTTCCAGTACCGGCATAATATATACGGGAGCGTCAGTCAGTGAATTGACGTCTTTTACGGCTTTTAAATAAGCGTCTGCGTTACCTAAATCGAATTTCGGTAAAATGTAACCCGTAAGAGCCTTTTGAGTATCGCCCAAAAAATTTGCAACGTGTAAGAGGTGCTTAGGCGAACGCACCCTGACAAAAAGCAGCGGATTATCGGGCGCACTCTTTTCGTATACCGACAGCAATTCATTTAAGATATGTTTAAGTTCCGCTTCAGCCGTTGTCAAACTTTCGTCTAAAATAGCGTCTTCCAAGCATAATGCCGCGGAAGTCAGGCAAGGTATGCTTTTTTCTTTTATCTTTGCGACGATATTTTCTTGCAGCGCCGGCATATATAAGAGTCCGCCTACTTTATATTTTAAATAATTTTCCTTGCTCGTTGACTCTTTTTGTGATACAATTAAAGCAGTATAAGCATCGTTGGAGTAGGTCGAACTATACGGCTTACCCTTATCCAACGGTGCTTTATCTATTTCTTGCAACTCAAGTGAATAGATGCGGTGCCCGTTGACAATAGATTCTTTTACCGTAATGTAGGCGAATTTATTTTTATCCATATCGGAAATAAATCGTTTTACGGATTTTAAACTGGCTGACTTGTTTTTATCATCACCGGTAACCTGGTAAAGCTTAGCGTTTTCAAACAATGATTTAATATCTGCCGCAGCATCTAAATGTTCGTCTCGTGTGAATCCGTTGCGAATAGATTTGTTTATAGCCGTGTTAGACAGCATTTTGTTTATGCCTTTAACTCCGAAACTAGCTTTTATTCCTGTTTCCTTATTGGTGATATCCTGTTTTCTTTGAGAGAGTAATTGCTCCCTAACAATGTCGGTATGAGTTTTTTCACCACTATTTTTCACATTATCTACCCCCTCTGCGGTAAATTCGACGCTTCTCCTGTTTTTTCCTGCTCGCCGTTTTTAGCGGCTGTTGGCAAAATTTTGCAAATGTAGAGTTTACAAGTGTCAGGAATTGATTTATACTGATCAAGGCAATCCATATAGCAAAACAAAAGGGAGGATTTTTTTTGGCTATTGTAACAAAGGATAATCTAAGAAATATCGCTATTATTGCGCACGTGGATCATGGCAAAACAACCCTTGTGGACGCAATGTTAAAGCAAAGTCATATTTTTCGCTCAAACGAACAGGTAAACGAAAGAATCATGGATTCCGGCGATCTTGAGAGGGAGAGAGGCATTACCATTCTTTCAAAGAATACTTCCATTCTTTATAACGGCATCAAGATAAACATTGTGGATACGCCGGGACACGCCGATTTTGGCGGCGAGGTGGAGCGCGTCTTAAATATGGTTGACGGCGTGCTTTTGTTGGTTGACGCTTTTGAAGGGCCTATGCCGCAGACCAAATATGTGCTTAGAAAGGCGCTGGAACAAAAGTTAAAGCCGATTGTCGTCATAAATAAGATTGACAGACCCGACCAAAGGGTTGACGACGTTTACGACGAAGTGTTGGAGCTTTTTATGGAGCTTGACGCGGACGACGATCAGCTTGATTTCCCCGTGATTTACGCAACGGCCAGGGAAGGCGTGGCTAAGTACGAAATGACGGACGAGAGCGATAACTTGGAACCTCTCATGGAAACGATTGTGAAAGAAATTCCGGCTCCTACGGGCGATGAGGACGGCCCGCTTCAGATGATGGTAACAACATTGGAGGCGGATGAATATGTGGGACGCGTGGCGATTGGGCGCATTATAAGAGGCAAGGCGAAGGTCAATCAAAATGTGGCGATTATCAGCGGCGACGGTGAAACCAAGGGCAAAATAGGCAAGGTTTTCGTTTATCAGGGTTTAAATCGCGCCGAAACCGAAGAAGCGGGAGTAGGGGAGATTGTCGCGCTTACCGGGCTTGGCGATATAAGCATTGGTTATACCGTGGCGGATGCGGAAAATCCCGAAGCGCTCCCCACCATAAACATAGACGAGCCGACGCTTTCAATGACTTTTGGGGTAAATACAAGTCCCTTTGCGGGTCGCGAGGGGCAGTTTGTAACCTCAAGGCATATTAGGGACAGACTGTTCAAGGAAGTTGAAACGAACGTCGCTTTAAGGGTTGAGGAAACGGATTCGGCCGATGTGTTTAAAGTGTCGGGCAGGGGCGAACTCCATCTTTCCATTTTAATAGAGCAAATGCGCCGCGAAGGATATGAATTGCAGGTAGGAAAGCCGGAGGTTGTGTATAAAACCATAAACGGCGAGAAATGCGAGCCTATCGAAAGCCTTTCCATAGAAGTGCCTCAAGAATATATGGGCGCCGTTATGGAATCCCTTGGCACGAGGAAAGCGGATCTTCAAAATATGACGGAAGTAGCGGGATATATTCGTATGCAGTTTACGATTCCCGCAAGAGGGCTCATCGGTTTCCGCGGCGAACTGCTCACGAATACCAAAGGCAACGGCATAATGAACCATGTTTTCCACGGATATGTGCCATATAAGGGAGATATTCCCGGGCGTTCAAGAGGGTCTCTTGTGGCGTTTGAACAGGGCGAAACCACGGGTTACGGCATCTATACCCTGCAAGACAGAGGAACCATGTTCATCTCTCCCGGAGAGCAGGTTTACGAAGGCATGATTATCGGCGAAAACTCCAGGGAAATGGATATAGACATTAACCCATGCAAACAAAAGCACGTTTCAAACATGAGAACTTCATCCTCCGACGAGGCCATTAGATTGGTGCCGCCCAGGATTTTAAGCCTTGAACAAGCCCTTGAATATATAAATGAAGATGAATTGGTGGAGGTTACTCCAAGCAACATCCGTCTCAGAAAGGCAATTTTAGACAGGACAATAAGGGGTCGCGCCGCTAAGAACGCAAGAAAATGAAATTCCATCGAACGAACGTTCTATGAAATAAATATGAAAAATAAATCCAAAGTCCTATGAATTTTACCTCATAGGGCTTTGATTTTTTTTATAAAATGTGTTATTATGTTTTTGCGTTGTTGAAAAAAAAATGAAAGCAGTTATTATAAAATAAATATTTTAACAATGCGAAGCGTTCTGTTAAGCGGCAAGCCAGAAAAGTTGCCGACATTCTCCCCCGGGGCGGACGAAAGGAAGATTTTTATGGGTATGTTTGAAAAGCTGAAGGATTGGCTCATGCCTCCCGAAATAGAGGAGGATTATGAGGAGGAAGAGGAAGAGCAGGCAGCGCAAAAATCCGCAAAAAAAGTTGAAGCAAAAACTACTCGTCTAAAAGAAGAAGTGGCGGAAGCCGTTGCGGTAAACGCTTCGCCCTCAAATTCCGTTACCTCGCGCAGCCGTTTTACGACTGATTCCGTCAGAAATTTTAACGTCGAACAGAGTGTAAGAGCCAATAAACCGAATGATTTTACATATAAAAAAGCGGGTGCGCCCTCTTTAAACGTAGAGGTATACGCTCCCAAAAACTTCGATCAAGTGCGTTCCATAGGCGACCAGTTAAAGCGTAAAAACGCCGTTGTGGTAAATTATGAAATGCTCGGGATGCCTGAGCAAAGAAGGATTTGCGATTTTTTAAACGGACTTATCTATGTGCTTGACGGCGATGTAAAACGCGTTTCAAACAATATCGTTCTATACGTTCCCGCCGGAGTCGACGTCACGGAAGCTATAACTGTTGCGGGATAATAAAAAATAAAACGAAAAAATAAAAAAGGCTGTGAGAATTTCTACAGCCTTTTTTCTATATGTTTAAATGGCAGTGACGAAAGGAGAACTGTTTAAATGACGGACAGCGAAATTTTAGAGGGCGTATTGGAGGAATTTAAAAAACTTGCCGCAATTCCTCGCCCTTCCGGTCATATTGAAAAGGTTAGTTTGTTCTTGAAAGATTATTTTGCCGAAATGGGTTTTAACGCCGTTCAAGACGAGGTTAAAAACGTCATTGTGGATGCCCCGCCTGCCGCCGGCTTTGAAAATGCGCCGCTTATCGTTTTGCAAGGGCACATGGATATGGTTGCCGTGGAGGCTGACGGCGTTCCCTTTAATCCCGCCAAAGACCCGATTCGTCTTATGCGGGACGATAAATATTTAAAAGCGGCGGGAACCAGCTTAGGCGCAGACGACGGCATGGGTGTCGCTGCCATTATGTTTTTGGCTAAGAACATGAAGACTCGCGGCGCACTTAGGTTTATCTTTACGGTTGACGAAGAAACGGGCATGACCGGCGCATCTTTTTTAGACGAAAAATATTTAAAAGACGCAAAGTATTTAATAAATTGCGATTCCGAGGTTTTTGACGAAATAACCGTAGGCTGCGCTGGCAATGTCACCATGGATTTTGAAAAAGAGATAAACCGAATTCCTATCGCTAAGAAAAATATCGTTGAGATAAGTTTGACGGGGCTTTTAGGAGGACATTCCGGCGAGCGTATCGGCGACAATAGGGCAAATGCGATAAAATCTCTCGCAAAAGCCTGCGGAGAAATTGACGGTCAAAGCGAAATCGAACTTATAGAAATCAACGGAGGCAATGCTAGAAACGCCATACCGTCTTTTGCGAAATGCGTCATAGCTACGGATATGGAGCCGGATATGCTGAATATCGTCCTGATGAACGAAGGCAGAAGCTTGTATTCAATGTACGACGAGGAAGGCGCAACCTTTAGCGTAAAAGAAGTTGCGACAGATAAAAAAGCGATTGCAAGAGGCGACGCAATGCGGATTTTACAGTTTATAAATCTCGTTCACAGCGGAATTTACGCGGTAGATCAAAACGGCAATGTTGAAACATCGGCAAATTTGGGAATGATAAGAACAGAGGAAAATCAAGTGAAAATTTCTGTTCTGCCCCGTTCTTCAAGGGATAAGAAATTAGATTTGTTTATTTCAAAGGGAAAAGATTTGGCCGAGCTTACGGGCTTTAAAGCCGCATTTTCCGATAAAACTCCCTGTTGGTCATATAGTGAAAGCGTTCCCTTGGCAGAGGCGATGAAGGAGATTTTTGAGAAAACAACGGGCGGGAAAATGCGTATCAAAGAAACTCACGCAGGTCTTGAATGTGGATATTTTAAAAAGAAAAATCCCGATTTGGAAATAGTTTCTGTCGGCACTACCAACGAAGAAATTCACAGCCCCCGCGAAAGGCTGGCGCTTGCGACCGTCGCCCCTATGGTTCGCATGGTTGAGCAAACAATTTTGGACATCTCCAAAAAAACTTGTTTCTAAATGAAACTCCGCCCCTTTTGGGCGGGGTCAGAGTGTAGACAAAACGATACTATTCACGGGTAGTAAAAAAAGAAAAATATTGCTCTTCATGGTCAACCCCTCTGCCCTTCGGGCACCTCCCCTTTCAGGGGAGGCTCTCTGATTTCTCCTTTTGTGGATATATAATAGAAAAGTCACCTTCACGTTGCCTCCCCTGAAAGGGGAGGGGGACCGCGAAGCGGTGGAGAGGTCGACCATGAACGGCACTAATTCACCTTTCGCACCACTATGTTGTATTACCCGTGAATAGTAAC